>NZ_RAWN01000394.1:0-2712 GCF_003668895.1 Corallococcus sp. AB045 | reverse complement strand
GCGCCACCCAGCTGTCCACCCGCCCCCCGGTGACACAGACGCCACAGGTCCGCGCGCGCAGGGATGGATCCGCGACGTGGCGGCGGCAGGAGGCCCAGCACTCGGAAGCGGCCGTGCCAGCCCGGGAGGGGCTGGCCGCCAGCAGGAGGACCAGGAGGAGGAGGCGGGACACGCGCCGGACAGTCTAGCGCACGCGGCCCATCCTTTCCGTGCGGGTCTCCTTGCCTTTTCCGGCCCGCTGCGCCATACCCCCCGACTTTCTGAAGATTTACAGATTGCATCCAGCTAGGCGGAAGGAGGTGACTGCATGCCCGGTATTCGAGTGAAGGAAGGTGAGTCCATCGAAAGCGCTCTCAAGCGCTTCAAGAAGGCCACCGAGAAGGCCGGAATCCTTTCCGAGATCCGCAAGCGCGAGCACTACGAGAAGCCTTCCGTGAAGCGGAAGAAGAAGGCCCTCGCCGCCAAGAAGCGCGCTGTGAAGAAGGCCCGCAAGTCGTACTAGCAGGCCCGCAGTGAGGAGCCGGGGCTCCTTGAAGCAGTCAGGTGCCCTGGCTCCCGCCGTCCCATCCGCTGGCGCGGCGACCCTTTTTCCCCGCCCGTGAGGAATCCCGACATGACCACCCTGAAAGAGCGCCTGACCGCGGACCTGAAGGACGCGATGCGGGCCAAGGACGAGCTGACCCTGAGCGTGGTGCGCATGCTCAAGAGCGCCGTGAAGTACAAGGAGGTCGAGCCGGGCGCCAGCGAGCTGGACGACGCGGGCATCCTGCAGGTCATCGCCGGCCTCATCAAGCAGCGCCGCGACTCCATCGAGCAGTTCAAGGCCGGCGGCCGCCCGGAGCTGGCGGACAAGGAAGAGCAGGAGATCTCCGTCCTGCAGCGCTACCTGCCCAAGCAGCTCACCCCGGAAGAGCTCACCGCCGCCGTCCAGGCCTCCATCGCCGAGGTCGGCGCCAAGGGCCCAAAGGACATGGGCGCGGTCATGAAGAACGTGAACCCCAAGCTCCAGGGCAAGGCCGAAGGCAAGGCCATCTCCGAAGAAGTGAAGGCCCAGCTGGCGAAGCTGTCCTGAAGCACCTGTGATTCCAGGGGAAGGGGCGCCGGGAACGTCTCCCAGGTGCCCTCCCCACCCCGGGCTCGAAGCGGATTTTTTGATCCCTCGCCCGCTGGCCATTAAGCGCTGATCCTCAAGGCCTCTTCCGCCCGTCCCCCACCCCGGGAGGCGAGCGGGCAGCCTTCAGGAGTGCGCGCCGTGTCCCAACCCTCGTCCGTTTCCGCGCCCTGGCCGCGTCGGCCTGCCCTACCCGCCTGGGTGGAAGTCCCGGCGGGACGCGGCCCCGGGTGCGTCAGAGGGGGCCGTCAGGATGGCGGGCGGAAGGCCGCGCTCATGCGGATGGATGGAGGGGCGTCGTGATTCCGGAGCACAAGATCCAGGAGGTCCTCGACCGAGTGGACATCGTGTCGCTGGTGTCCCGTCACGTGGAGCTCAAGAAGGCCGGCCGTGAGTTCAAGGGCCGCTGCCCCTTCCACCAGGAGAAGACACCTTCGTTTTACGTCGTACCGGAGAAGCGCTTCTATTTCTGCCACGGCTGCCGGGCGAGCGGCGACGCGGTGTCCTTCATCCAGCGATACCTGGGCAAGACGTTCCAGGACGCCGTGCGAGACCTGGCCCAGGAAGTGGGCATCGACCTGGAGGCCGCGCAGGACCCCGGCCTCAAGGAGCGTCAACAGGTCAAGGAGGCCACGGACTTCGCCGCGGAGCACTTCCGCGCCCAGCTCTGGCACGAGGACGAAGGCCGCGCCGCGCGCGCCTACCTGGCCAGCCGTGGCGTGTCGGAGGAAGTGGCCCAGGGCTTCGGCCTGGGGTGGGCGCCCGCGCAGTGGAGCCTCCTGGCGGACCGCTTCCAGAAGAACGGGATGATGGAGTGGGGCCTGAAGGCGGGGCTCATCACCAAGCGAAACAGCGGAGATGGCTGCATCGACTTCTTCCGCAGCCGCCTGATGGTGCCCATCCGCGCGCCGGAGGGGCGGCCCATCGCCTTCGGTGGCCGGCTGGTCGCGGCGGAGGACGGCCCCAAGTACCTCAACTCGCGCGAGTCCCGGCTCTACAACAAGAGCGAGACGCTCTTCGGCATGGACCAGGCGCGCGACGACATCCACAAGCGCAAGACGGCCGTGCTCGTGGAGGGGTACTTCGACTGCATCGGCCTGCACCAGGTGGGCGTGCGCAACGCGGTGGCCCTGTGCTCCACCAACCTCACCGCCGGACACCTCCAGGTGCTCAAGCGCGCGGAGGCCCGCGACCTGGTGCTGCTCCTGGACGGGGACTCCGCGGGCCTCGCCGCCGTGGAGCGACTGGCCGGTCCCCTGCTCGCCGCTGGCGCTCCCACCCGGGTGGCGCTCCTGCCGCAGGGGGATGACCCGGACGTCTTCGCCCGCCGCGAGGGCACCGACGGCGTGGAGCGTCTCCTGGAGGGCGCCCAGCCCCTCACCGCCTACCTCTTCGCCACCCTGCTCCCCATGGGCAAGCAGGCGAGCTTCGAGGAGAAGATGTCCGCCCTGGAGCGGCTCAGGCCCGTCACCTCCCAGGTGCCTCCGGGCCTCACGCGCTCGGCGCTCATCAGCGCGCTGGCGGGGCACTTCGGCTGGATGCCGGCGCAGATCGAGTCGTCCATCCAGTACAAGCCGCCCCCCACCCCCATGTCTCTTATA
>NZ_RAWN01000393.1:0-2774 GCF_003668895.1 Corallococcus sp. AB045 | reverse complement strand
CGCCCACCCGGCGGCACAGCTCCGACCACGCCAGCTCCTCCGCCACCCACGACTCCGCCCGCGTGGAGTCACTCAGCACGTAGAAGTCGAACGCGTCCAGCTGCCCCGTCGCGGCGATGGACTCATACGTCGCCTGCACGTGCGCGAACACGGCGGCCGGGTCCTCGTTGTAGACGGGCATCACCACCGCGGTGCGCCGCGTGAGCGGACGGGCCGCCTCCTCCTCGGTGGGCCAGCGCAGCCCCGGCACCCGCTGGTTCGCCACCAGCTGGATGAAGCCGGCAACGCCGCTCCAGAACGACAGGGCGATCCACGCGAAGCACACCGCGAACAGCCCCAGCACGAACAGCTCCGGCACCGTGGTGCCGTGGGCCGCGAGCAGCCGGTGCATCTCCACGCAGGCGAACCCCGTGGACAGGGCCGCAAGGCCCAGCACCATCACGCGGCGGGGCCGCGCCAGGGCCGGAGTGTAGGGTTGGGCGTTCATGCGGACTCCGGGCTCCCGTGCGGCTTCGCTGTGTGTGAGGTGCGCGCCTAGCGCGACGGCGACACGCCCGCCTGGCCGGCGGCCGGACGCAGCCAGCGGCGCAGCGTGTCCATGAAGGGATTGAGCACGAGCACCTGCTCGCGCATCTGGCAGGGCACCTCCGCCGGGGCGGACATGGGCACTGCTTCACACACCGCGCGGCGCCACGCCTCCGGCAGCGAGGACGGAGCGCGCATCAGCACGTCCGCGCCCCAGCGCGCGCCGCCCACCAGCACGAACGCGGCCCGGCCGCGCACCATCAGCGACGGCCCCACGTGCGCGGGCCCCAGCACCTCCGCCAGCCAACCCTCCACCCGCCACCGCGCGAGCGCCAGCGCGGCCTCCGGCGACAGGGACAGCTCACGCGTGCCCAGGACCCAGCCCGCCAGCTTCTCCAGCTCGTTGCGGCCGGTGAAGCCGAAGTCCTGGAAGAAGCTCACCAGCGCGGCGCGGGTGTCCGCGCGGGCTTCCTGGGGCATCGCCGGAGCGAAGGAGATGAACGGGTGCGTGGTCACGGAATCCACAGGTAGCTCCAGGTCTCGGTGAGGGTCTCGGAACCGCGTTTCAGGAAGCAGCGCAGCTCGACGGGGCCTTCTCCGTCGGGCATGAGCTCGAAGGCCGCCCGGAAGCCACCCGTGACGGCGTGGACCTCGGCGCGCGGGTGCAGCACCTGGCCGCGGGAAGCGGTGACGACCGCCTCCACGGGACCGGTGCCTTCCGTGCTGGCCTTCGTGAAATCGAGGACGAAGCGGCGCGCCCCCGGCTTGCTGCCCGCCGCGACACGCGTCGCCGCGACGGTGGAACCTCCGGCCTTCGCGCCCTCGGGGGAGAAGCCCCAGGACAGCCGGTAGGAGAAGCGAAGGTGTGCACCCGCCTGCACCGGTGCATCCGGCACCCAGAAGGCCACGATGTTGTCGTGGATCTCCTCGCGGGTGGGCAGCTCCACGAGCCGCACGGAGCCCGCGCCCCAGTCACCCACCGGCTCCACCCAGGCGCCCGGACGACGCTCGGAGTGCGCCTCCAGATCCTCATAGCTGCTGAACGCCTGGTCGCGCTGCAACAGGCCGAAGCCCGACAGCCCGTCCGTGTGGAAGCTGCTCACCTGGATCTGCTTCGGGTTCTTCAGGGGGCGCCACAGCTTCTCGCCGTTCTTCATCCACACGGAGATGCCGTCGGAGTCGTGCACCTCCGGGCGGAAGTCGTCGAAGTCGCCCCGGTCGTTCTCTCCAAAGAGGAACATGCTGGTGAGCGGCGCCACGCCCAGCTGGCGCACCGCCTTGCGCGCGAACACCGTGGAGTCCACGTCCATCACGGTCCGCTCACCCGGGCGGATGGCGAAGCGGTACGCGCCCGTGACGCTGGGGCTGTCCATCAGCGCGTGCACCACCACCGTGTCCGAGCCCTTCGCCGGCGTCTCCAGCCAGAACTCGCGGAACGTGGGGAACTCCTCGCCCCCCGGCTGCGCCGTGTCGATGGCGAGCCCGCGCGCGGACAGGCCGTACAGGTTGCCCTTGCCCAGCGCGCGGAAGTAGCTGGCGCCCAGGAAGACCACCAGCTCGTCGTAGTAGTCCTTCGTGTTGAGCGGCGCGTTGAGGCGGAAGCCCGCGAAGCCGTTCACCTTGCCCTTGGGCGGATTTCCCACCAGGGGGCCGTAGGTGAACTGCTCCGTGGAGAACGGGACCGGGCGCGCCTTGCCGCCCTCCACCACGTTCACGCCCACCGGACGGGTGTAATAAAAACCGGGGTGGAAGAACTGCGCCCGGAAGGGCAGCCCCTCTTCACGCCACAGCGACGCCGAGTCGCGGAAGCGGATGTCCCGGTACTGATCGTAGGTGAGCTTCTCGAAGGACGGCGGCACGCCGATGGGCGGCTCCTGGTACGGCTTCGCGGCCAGCGCGCGGGCCTTCTCCTCCACCGTCTGGGCGGAGAATCCGGAGGCCTTCGCCGTCCCCGCCTTCGGCTGCTGGGCACACGCCAGCGCCGCCACGCACAGCCCGAACCCCCAGGCCAGCCCCACCGTCTGTCGCTGCCACCGCTTCAAGTCCCGCTCCTCACCAGGGTCCACCGCCCGCGCCAGTACGGCGCGACGCGGCAAAGGCTAGCAACGCTCATGCCAGTCGACAGGTGCTGGGGAATTTCCCAATCATTCCAAGGACCTGCCCAAAGTGGCCCTCCAGCAGTTCCTTGCTACTCCAATGATTCCGGCGGCTTGAGAGGGGGCCGAGAGAGGGGGCTGGCGGTGCCTGGA
>NZ_RAWN01000392.1:0-2781 GCF_003668895.1 Corallococcus sp. AB045 | reverse complement strand
ATTCCTCCCGCTGGCTGAGCGCCCTGGCCCTGCTGTCGCTCGTGCTGCTCAGCGGCTGTTCCGCCTTCTCCCGCGCGGTGCGCGAGGGCGACGGCGCCGTGAAGGAGCGCCACTGGGCGGAGGCCGAAGCCGCCTACCTGCGCGCCCTGGCCGCGGATCCGGAGGCCTCCGAGATCACCGTGAAGCTGCGCGCGGTGCGCAGGGAGTGGGGCGAGGAGGTGTACCAGGAGGCCGGTGCCGCCCATTCCTCCGGAGACCTGCCGTCCGCCACCAAGCTGCTGGTGCGCGTGCTGGAGTTGAACCCCGACCATGATGGGGCCCGCGCGCTGCTCGCCCAGACGCTGGATGCGCGCGTCCAGGTGGCCCTGGGGCTGCTCAAGGAGGAGAAGCTCCAGGATGCCCGCGCGGAGCTGGACGCGGTGCTGGCCGTGTCGCCGGACCACGTGAACGCTCGCAAGGGCGTGGACGCCGTGCAGGTGGCGTGGGCCAGGCGCTTCTTCGCCAGCGCGGAGACGCTGGAGAAGGCCGGCAAGCTGGGCAATGCGCTCGTGGCCTACGTGCGCGCGGACCAGGAGCGCGTGGGCGCCACCGCCGCCCGGGAGCGCGCGGAGTCCGTGCGGCAGCGGCTGCGCGACGAGGTGGCCTTCCTGGTGGTCGCCACGCCCGTGGAGGACAACGCCCAGGCCCCCGACGTCGCCCAGCGGTTGAGCGCGGGACGGCTGGCCTCGGCGCTCCCCACGAAGCTGCCCCTGAAGGTCGTGACGGAGGCGCCCCCGGGCCGCGTGGGCGTGAAGCTGGACCTGTCCCTGGAGCGCGTGCTGCCGCTCAAGGCGGTGGAGGATTCGCAGCGCAGCCAGCGCTACCTCGCGGGCAACCGCTCCGTGCCCAACCCCAAGCGCGGCGACAACGAGAAGAAGCTGCTGGAGGCGGAGCGCACCCTGGAGGGCGTGGAGCGCAAGCAGGCCGCCGTGCTGCGCGAGTACCTCAAGGCCCAGTTGGAGCTGGGCACGCTGCGCGACGTCGCCGAGCGCTGCCGTGAGCGGGAGAAGCGCGAGTGCCGCGCGGCCATCCAGGAGTGCGGCGAGGAGGCCCGCGACGCGAAGAGCCCGGGCAAGGTGCCCAGCGAGTGCGACCCGGAGCGCTGCTCCGGCCAGTGCACCCAGGACGAGGGCCTGATGACGATGAAGGCCAAGGCTGCGCGCGTGCTGGAGGTGGCCGTGCAGGTGGCGCTGGACAAGGCGGAGACCCAGCGCACCGAGGTGCAGCGCAACCGCGACTCCGTCTTCCGCGAGCCCATCACCGTGGAGGAGCCCATGTATTCGGACTTCGTCTACGACGTGCAGCTGCACCGGCTCACCGTGACGGCCACCGTGACGTCGGTGATGCGCGACCTGCTGACGCCCCAGCAGGTGCCCGCGCCCAACACGCGGGACTACGCGGTGCTGCACGAGGACCTGGCGCACAAGGGCTATGACCGCTACGGCGTGCTCGCGGACCCCGTGCAGCTGCGCAACGAGCTGGAGCTGCGCGTGGACGCGGGCGACAAGGCCGTGGCGGACGTGGCGAAGCACGTGAAGGAGCGCTTCGACCTGTACCGCGGCAAGCGCGTGGAGGACGCCCGGCGCGGCATGGTGCGCCCCGGCGCGGAGGACGTGGTGGAGACCGCCGTGCGCGCGCTGCTGCTCACCGCGGACGCGCCGCCGCAGGACATCCTCCAGCCCGTCGCCCGCGCGCGCGGCCTCACCCGGCCGGAGGCCCTGCTGGGCGTCGGGCAGTAGCCTCTCAGTCCAGGCTGGCGCTCATCTCCGGGCGCTCCAGCCGCAGTGTCTCCACCCGGCGCCTGCGCGCTCCCGCGATGGTCAGGTGCCACGCGGCGGCGGCCAGGCCCACGCAGAAGCAGCCGGCCCACAGCGCGGCGGCACCCACGTGGCCCAGCATCGCTCCGCCCAGCGCGGGGGCGACGCTGGACGCCAGGCCCCACATCATGTGGTACGCGCCCTGGTAGCTGCCGCGCAGCTCCGCCGGCGCCAGGTCCGCCACCACCGACGGCGCCACCGGCGAGTGGACGATTTCCCCCAGCGTCCACACCGCCACGGCCGCCATCGCGAGCGGCACGGTGGCCGGCAGCGCGTGCAGCCCGAAGCCCACGGCGGTGAGCACGGCCGCCACCGCCAGCGCGGTGGAGCGGCGCACCCGGCCCACGCCTCGCACGACGAACGGCTGGAGCGCGACGATGAGCACTCCGTTGACGGACATCACCAGCCCGTACTGGGCGGGCGTCAGGCCCTGCTGGGTCAGCGTCACCGGCAGGCTCAGGAAGCTCTGGTGGAAGAGCAGGGCCAGCGCGAACACCGGCAGGCAGAAGGCCAGGTACACGCTGTCGCGGAAGGGCGTCAGCATCGCCCCCAGCGGGGAGTGGGACGCGTGCGCCGCTTGGGCCTCCGGGGGCCGCGTCTCCGGCACGAACGCCCAGACGCAGCAGCCGTAGAGGAACGTGGTCACCGCGTCCGCGATGAAGAGCAGCCGGTAGCCCAGCCCCGCGAGCAGGCCCGCCAGCGGCAGCGCGATGGCGAAGCCCAGGTTGATGACCCAGTAGAGCAACCCGTACGCGCGCGCCCGGTCCCGGGGCGGCACCAGGTCCGCCACCGCCGCGGACACCGCCGGCCGGTACAAATCTCCCAGGATGCCCAGGAGGAAGGCCGCCACCGCGATGCTTGCCGGCCTCTCCGAGTGGCCGATGAGCAGCATGGCCCCCGACCCCAGCCACAGGCCCCCCGCGAG
>NZ_RAWN01000035.1:0-60660 GCF_003668895.1 Corallococcus sp. AB045 | reverse complement strand
ATGTGTTAGGCACGCCGCCAGCGTTCGTTCTGAGCCAGGATCAAACTCTCCAATTGTATTCTTGGTTTGCTTGAACCGGCGTTCCCCGAGACCCGGCTAAGGAGTCTCGGCTCGCTGATTCGTCGGCGCCTCCCTCTCGCTGCGCTTTTCAGCGCTGCTCTTGAGGCGAAGCGCCCTCAAAAAATTGACTGCGGGTTTCCGCAATCCATTACTACTTGGGCTTGCTATTTGGTTTTCAAAGACCGAGCCGCTTGTTTTTGCTTCGCGACTTTTGCTACCGTCTACTTCGTTGCCGGTTTCGTTTCAACCGGCGGGGTTGCAGCTTCTATTTCAGTTCGCAGTCAGCGTCAACTTCGCTTTTGCGTCCTGCGGGCTGCTTCGAAGTTCGTCGGCGCCGTCCAGTGACTTCCGCCGCTTCTTTTCGAAGGGGAGCGGCTTCTACTTCAGCGCCGCGTTCCCTGTCAACCGCTTGCTGTCAGCTTCCTTCACCGCTTTGCGTCCGTTGTGTTGCCTTCCGGACCGCTGCTTCTTCGGTGGGGCGCGGCTTCTATCTCTTCGCCGCGTTCGCTGTCAACTCGCTTGGTTGACTGCCCTATTTCCTTGTCGGTGCTGCTCTCTCTTACGAAGTGCCTTCCGCGCCAGTGCGCGGGCTTCGAAGCGAGTGGCGCGGCTTGTACCACCACCGCATCCGCGATCAACCATTTTAGTGGCGACCGTTTGCTGCTGTCCGCTCTCTGCGTTCCGACTTGCTGCCTTCGGTTCGGGTCGAGCGGGGCGCGGCTTCTACCTCTTTGCCGCGTTCGGGATCAACAACCTTCGTCGATCCTTTTCTTCCCCGCGTTACTTCCCGAGGCCCGAGGGCCAGCGGTCCGTTGCGCGGAGGTCCAGTCTCTAACGCTTCGGTTCGGAGACGTCAAACCCTGATTGATCCGGGCCTGATCATTCGTCCCAGCCGCCGGGGATATGGGCACGCCGTTCCAAGGTGTGAACCCCCGGCTCCGGCTTTCTTCTTTCCCCGTCACTTCCCTCGGCGTGTCGCCTGCTCCTCATCCAGTGGGGCGCGCCATCGTGTCCCAAAGAGCCCGTCCGCCAGAGGGAAGGTGATGTTGAAGTTGTGCCGCCCCATCTGAACGGGATCGTGGTGCACCTGATGGTGGCGCCGGAGGAAGGAGATGCCGGGCAGCCGGGCGCTCCAGTGGTTGCTCGGCAGGTGCGTGGCGAAGTGCACCCACTCGTACGACAGGTAGTAGCCGAGCGCCGTGGCGGCGAAGAGCCAGCCCGCATTGGGGGAAATCAGCAGGAAGCAGAGCGCTCCGAGCGGGGCGGCGATGGCTCCCAAGAAGAAGAGGAGCAGCACCGGCGGGAAGAGCACCATCTTGAAGTCCCGGCTGGACTCGTACGCCATCGCCTCGTGGGTGAAGAAGCGGTGGTGCTGGACGGTGTGCCGCTCGAACACCAGGCCCAGGCCCCGGGTGCGGTGGTGCATGGGGCCCCGGTGGCCGAGGAACTCGACCGTGTTCGCGAGCGCGATGACCGCGGGGACTCCGAGCAGCTCCCAGAGGCGGGGGGCCTCCACCTGGCTCAGCGCCAGGGCGATTCCCCCCAGGCAGACGAGGCTGGTGAAGGCGAAGTGGACCTGCCCCCGGTAGCCGGGCCCGATGGCCTGGGCCCGGTACTCCTCACGGAAGGCCTGGACCTTGCGGGGGACAGAGGGCGGTTCCATGCGTCAGGAGCGCTTCGTCCCCTTGCCTTCCGAGGGCTCTTCCTTCCGGCGCGCGAGCGACTTCTGCAGCTTCTTCATGCGGTCCAGGATGAGGGTCCGCTTCAGGCTGGAGAGGTGGTCCACGAAGACGTGGCCGTCCAGGTGGTCGATTTCGTGCTGGAGCACGTGCGCGAGCCGGCCGTCCGCCTCCAGCTCGTGCCACTGGGCCGTCTTGTCCTGGTAGCGGACCTTCACGCGCTCGACGCGGGGACACTTCTCCCAGACGTCCGGCACGGAGAGGCAGCCCTCCTCCAGCTTCACGCTCCCCTCCTTCGAGAGCATCTGGGGGTTCACGATTTCGAACTGGGTGCCGTCCTCGCGGCCGACGATGGCCACTCGAAGGGGGACTCCCACCTGGTTGGCCGCGATGCCGATGCCCTTGGCTTCCGCCATGGCCTCCGCCATCTCCTGGAGGAGCGTTTCGAGCGCCGGGCCGAAGTCGGTCACGGGCTGGGTAGACGTGGTGAGAACCTTGTGGGGCCAGATGACGATGTCGCGAGCCATGCGTCGGACTCTGCCATGCGGCCCCTTCCATTGCTCGGCAGTTCCGCTAGACCGGCGGCATGCACCCGAACGCCCAGCTCATCACCGACTTCTATTCGGCCTTCCAGCGGCGCGACGCGGACGGCATGGCCGCCTGCTACCACCCGGACGTGGAGTTCAACGACGCCGTGTTCCAGGGCCTGCGCCATGCGAGCGTCACCTCCATGTGGCGCATGCTGCTGGAGCGCGGCAAGGACCTGGAGGTCGTCTTCAGTCAGGTCCAGGCCGATGACCGCACGGGCAGCGCGCACTGGGATGCGCGTTACACCTTCAGCCAGTCGGGCCGGAAGGTGCTCAACCGCATCGACGCGACCTTCGAGTTCGCCGACGGGAAGATTGTCCGCCACACCGACCGGTTCCCCTTCTGGACCTGGTCGCGGCAGGCGCTGGGACCGGTGGGATGGGCGCTCGGGTGGACGCCGCTCTTGCACAACAAGGTGCGCGCCCAGGGCGCCGCGGGCCTGCGCAAGTACATGAAGGAGCGCGGCATCCAGGGGCCTTGAGTTACTCCCTCACGTCGAGCGTCTTCAGCGTCACGGACTCCCTGGGGCCCCGGCGTGACAGGGTCGCCTCGCAGCGCACCTGGCCCATCCAGTCCGTGTAGCGCAGCGACGCATTGCCGTCCGCGTGCAGCCACAGCGTCGCGTGACCGTGGTTGCCCCGGTCCTGGCGCACGCCCGTCCATTCCGGGAAGCGCGGCCGGGATTCGAAGAAGCGGACCGGTGCCACCGGGTACTTCGGGGCATCCCGGCGCTCGGAGGGGAAGCCTCCGTGGCCCAGGCTGGCCCCGAGGAAGGGCAGCCCCGGTGCGCGGTCGTACAGCGCTCCAGCCTGGGCGCCTCCCCAGCACCAGAGGTCCACCCACTCGCGCTCCACGATGAGGGTGCGCAGGTCCTCCGTCACCAGCGGGGCGAGCCGCTCCGCGTCCGGACCGTAGGGCGCGGCGTGGGTCAGCAGGATGTTCATCGCTCCCCGCCGGCGTCCCTCCGACAGGCGTTGCTCCAGCCATTGCAGCAGCGCGGGCTCGCGGTGGCGGCCTGCTTCGAACCACGCGGTGTCCAGACCGATGAGCTGGAAGCGCTCCGCGGCGAGGCAGAAGTAGCTGCCTTCCTGCGGGTGACGGGGGCTCGCTCCCCGCCGCTCGTCCAGGTAGCGGAAGTAGGCGCCCGCGCCCGAGCGCATCTCCGGCGGCGCGTTCAGCGTCAGCAGCGCCGTCGTCCCGAGCAGCGGCTCCAGCGGCTCCGCCACGTGCGCGTCGAATTCGCCCTGGCGGCCCGAGTAGAAGACGCCGCCCAGGTGCACCGCGCAGTCCAAACGCTCGCCGCGCATCACCAACTGCCGGGCGATGTACCGGGAGGCGTATTCGCCCGTGCCGAAGTCCCCGAAGAGCGCCACCTCCACCGGCTGGCCAGCTCCGGCTCTCGCAACGGGTAGACGAAGCGGCTCTTCGCGCCGAAGTGCCAGCGGAATGGGGCCTGCCGCACCGCCGCGCCCTGCTCCAACCAGACCGGACCGCTGAACAACAGCCAGCCTCGCAGGTCCGATTGCGGCTCGAAGCGCGTGCGCGTGGGGTCGATGGGGATCTCCTCCGTCCTCAGCGGGAAGGTGAAGTCCGCGGGCAGACCTCCCGTCCCCTGACGGGCGTGGCGCTCCGTCGCGTCCAATTGCTCCTGGAGCTGGCCGGGGTCCGTGAAGAGCAGCTCGAGCTCTCGCAGCGCCTCCACGAACGCGCCCACCGTGACCCTCGCGCCCAGGCCACTCTCCGTCCAGCGCAGCACGTCCTCTGGCTCCCGCAGGAAGGCGGACTTGAGCGCCTCCAGCTCCTCCGGGCCGAGGAGGGGCAGGTCCGTGTCCTCCGGCGGCGGTGCTTCCGCCGGCACGGCCCTTCCGCTCGCGGGCGGCCGATAGCCGAGCGATTCGTAGAGCGGATTCCACCTGCTTTCCATGCGTCCCCCTGGTGATGGCGTCGGATGCCCAAGGACGTATTCTCCCAGGCATCCCCGACATTCCTGCTCACCCTGGGGTGCCGAAAATGGGGGCCACGCTCAGGGCGCAGAGGTGCCCGTGCCTTCCTTCCGGAAGGTGTAGAGCGTGTAGTACGAGCCCGTGGCGAAGCCGGGCAGCTTGAGCGGGTTGAACACACTCAGGTTCGTCAGCACGCCGCCCACGAAACCCGGCGGCACCTCCACCAGTTTGAGCGCGCCTCCGGCGAGCACCACGCCCGCCTGGGGCTGGTCGTTGCTCACGAGCACGCATTCGCCCTGCGCGGTGAAGGCTCCCACCGGCAGGAGGAAGCGCGCGTAGAACGGCACCTGCGTGCCCGGGGTGAAGGCCCGGTCCGTCAGCCGGAAGCAGGCCGTGGCCGAGCCCACCCTTTCGTAGCCGCCATCGCCCGCGGGCACATACAGGCCCGCGCCCAGCTTCACGGTGGGCGTGAAGGGCGCCGCCGCGCACACCGCTTCATCCGGCGGCGTCGCGGCGTCCTCCTGCGAGCGAAAGGCATACACCCACTCGTCGCCGGATTGCAGCCGCACCGTGGCTCCTGCCTGTTCCTGGGACATGTCCAAACCCATCCTTCGTCGAGGACAGCGAGGACTGCGTGGGTCGTGCTCCGGTCACTGCCAGGACAGCGCGTACTCCGTGTCCACCGGGCCCGTCTGCCGGCCCTTCACCTGGACGCCTCGGGCACCGAGCGCCTCGATGACCGCCTGGAGCACACCTTCGTGGTACGCGGGCGGCATGAAGTCCCGCCTCATGATGAGCTTGCCCGCGCGGTCGCTGGACCACTCCACGCTGCGCTCGCCGTAGCTCACCGCCGCGCGGTAGCCCGTGGGCAGGTTCGTCACCAGCCGCTTGGGGCTGTCACCCGCGAGCAGCAACAGTGTCTTGCCCGCCGCCGACGACAGGAAGTCCGTGGTGGCCTGCGTGCCCATCTTGCGCAACATCGCGTCGAAGCCGCCCAGCTGCGGGCCCATCAGCTGCGCTCCCGTGAAGGACAGCTTCAGGAAGCCCGCCACCGGGTAGTTGAAGAAGTCGACGAACTTCTTCTCCTGCACCACCGCCAGGCACTTCTCCACCGCGGCATCGCCGCCCAGGATGCGCACCGCGTTCAACGCGCCGTTGAAGAACATGCCTCGGGCCGTGTCGTCGGGGGTCGCCAGGGACAGGCGTTTCTCCAGGTCCTGGGCAATGGCCGGCTCCAGTACCGCGACTTCCTTGCGCTGCTCACTCATAGAGGGGGGAATCTCCGGGGGGGAGGAGATGAACACCCGTGCGCGCTACAGCCGCACGAGCTGGGCCCCATAATGGACGTTGGCACCGACAGCCGCCACCACCACCAGGTCCCCACTGCCGAGTGCAACACGACCCTGCTCCAGGTCGTCCGCCAGGAGAATCAACATCCCGGCCGCGGACGTATTGCCAATGCGATCCACGTTGCAGGCCACGGACTCCTTCGGCAGACCCGCCCGGGTCACGAACGAATCCATCACCCGCTTGTTGGGCTGGTGGAAGTAGTAGCGCTTCACCTGTTCACGCAGCGTGGGTGTGAGCACCGCGTCCAGGCACTTCTGCATGTACTCCGGGTAGCTGCGCGCGACCTTGAAGCCGTCCACCACGAAGGCCATGTCGGACGGGCGCGTGCGACCCGGCTGATAGGGCAGCTTCAGCATGCCGCCGCCCCGGCGCGTCACGAGCTCCGCGTACGCGTTGCCGGAGAACGAGGAGAGGATGCCCGGACCGTCCTCGTCACCCTCCTGATTGCGCAGCACCACCGCGCCCGCGCCGTCTCCGAAGACATACATGGACAGGTAGGCGTTGAGCGCCTTGGGGCGGCCCGGCGTGGGCGGCAGTTCGTCCGTGTAGACCTCCCGGTTGAGCAGCGGCGAGGTGAACGCCGAGGCCACCACCGCCACCGTGCGGAAGCGGCCGCCCTCCATCATCTTGCGCACCAGGTCCAGCACGTAGGGCGTGCCGCCGCAGCCGTCGTCCACCACCAGCGCGAAGGCGTCCTCGCGCAGGCCCAGCCGCTCGTGCAGCACCATGGCGTCGTGGTTGAAATGCGGCGCGTCCGGGGTGCACGTCACCACGAAGAGCGCGTCCAGCTCCTTCGGATCCACGCCGCCGCGGGAGAGGGCCTGGCGCAGCGACACCTCGCACATGTCCGTGTTCGTCGCCGGATAGAAGCGCCCCAGCACGTCGTCTGGCGGCGGGATGGCGCGGCCCGTCTCATCGTCGAAGTCCCAGAGGAAGCGGCGCTCCTTGATGCCAATCTTTTCTTCGATGCGGGCGGCCGACCAACCGGGGATTGCCTTCGCGATCCGCTCGTTGGAGATGGTCCGTGCTGGGACGAACGAACCCGCGCCCACCACACACACCCGTTCGGTCATTTCCATGGCCTCGCGATTTCACAGCCTTGCCGGACGGGATGGATTCCCTGGCACGCGTGCATAGAGCACGTTCCAGGCCACTTCCTAAGCCCTTGGAAAGACGGAGTTCCTGTTTCTGGACGCGTCATTCGTGAAGTACAGGCCAGGACAGAACTGCCCAGGAGGCCTGTGAAATCCGCAGGATGCGGAATACTTCAGAAGTGAAGCTATCGACGTGGAATGAATCACACGCGATGTGTCAATTCACTTCCGGTGACATCCAATACACAGACCGTATCTACCATTGGGCCGGCAATATCAATGACCCGCGAGTCGGCAAGGGGCCACATCGCCAGCAAGCCGCGCCGGGCTCCTCTTCTTATTGCGCGGGCCCGGACCGATTGGATCTCCCCGCGACCCCTTATTCTGGGCCGCGGGGGTCCGTGGCTTCTTCAGAAGGGGATGTTGTCGTCGTCGCCGGGGGGCGGGATGTCGCCGTCGTCCGGCGGGTTGCCGAAGCCGTAGCCACCGCCCCGGCCTCCACCGCCACCGCGCGCGGGGGGCTCGCCACCGCCGCCGCCCTCACCGCGCTGCCGGGCGATCTCCGCCTCGATGGAGGCCAGGAGCTGGCGCTCCTTGTCGTGCCAGCGCGACTTGCTGGGGTCCGACAGGGAGCGGCGCGCGCCGTTGGCGTAGAACTCCAGGTCCTGGAGGCTGGCGCCGTAGACGGGGGCGCCCTTGCTGCGGCCGTAGTTGGGCAGGAGCGTGCCGTCGCCGCCACCACCGGACGGGGCGCCCGAGGCCGCGGGACGGCGATACGCCGGGGCCGACGCCGCGACGGGCGTGGCGCTCATGGACAGCTCGCCCAGTTGCAGCGTGAAGCCTTCGCCGTTCCTGTACGCCGTGCCCACCCGAACCTGCTCCACCGAACCGTCGGGACGGCGGACCGCGACGGTGACTGGATATTGCTCGCTCATGGGGCCGGGATTCACACCGCCACGGCCCGCATGTCAATCGAAGGAAGCAACCCGCGTCGGGGTTGACGCACGCACGGCGGGCCGCTCGGGGCGACCCGTCACGCGGGGAGGGCCACGGACGACGTCCTCCGTCAGGTCAGCGACACCATGCCGCCGCTGGAGCCCTTCTTGCGCACCCACGCCTTGGGCTTGGGCGGCACCGCGGGCGCGGCCGGCTTCGCCGATTCCTTCAGCGCCTGGCTGCCCGCGCGACCTCGCGGCAGCGTGACGTCCGGGACCGACTGCGGCTTCGCGCCATCCACCCACGCGTCCGGACGGCGGCCGGTGCGGATGAGCAGGCGCAGCTTCTGGTAGTGCGCCGAGCAGTAGCCCTTGGAGCGGCTCTGGCGCTTGCAACCGATGACGGCGCAGGCCTGGTTGTCTTCCGCGGCGGCGGCCTTGGGCGGACGACCCGGAGACTTCGCGGCGGGCGCCTTCACGGGCGCGGCCTTCGCGGCCGGCATCTTCGCGGCCGGCATCTTCGCGGCGGGCGCGGCCTTCGCGGGCGCGGCCTTCGCGGCGGGCGCGGCCTTCGCGGCGGCCTTTGGCGGACGGCCCGGACGGCGGCGGGCAACCGGCTCCGGCGCCAGCGTGGGCGTGCGCACGCCCGCCACGGCACCCAGGCGGCTGGACAGCGGCGCCAGGCGGTCGGTCACCGCGCGCAGTGCATCCAACGCATCCAGCCCCTTGGCCATACGGGCCACGGCCTTCTGAACGGGAGCCAGTTGCAGTTGCAACTCGCGGCGGACCATGTCGCGAAGTTCGGTTTCAAGGGAAAGTGGGGCCATGTGGGGCAGGATATACACCCATCCGCCCGTCTAGGGATGGAAACATTCCCCAGGATGTTAAAGGAACCATCCATGACTCCGGTTCCCACTCCCGTTCGCTTCCGCGGCACCGACTCCTACCTCACGAGCGAGGGCCTGCAGGCGGCCGTCAATTGCGCCCTCACGCTCCAGCGCCCCCTGCTGGTCAAGGGCGAGCCCGGCACGGGCAAGACGCTGCTGGCGGAAGCGATTGCCCAGGGACTGGGATTGAAGCTGCTCACCTGGCACGTGAAGAGCACCACGCGCGCGCAGGACGGCTTGTATGTCTACGACACCGTGCAGCGGCTGTATGACTCGCGCTTCGGGGACGGGGACGTGCGAGACATCCGGCGATACATCCGCATGGGGCCGCTGGGCGAGGCGTTCGCTTCTCCGGAGCGCGTGGTGCTGCTCATCGACGAAGTGGACAAGGCGGACCTGGAGTTCCCCAACGACCTGCTCCACGAGCTGGACCGGATGCGCTTCCGCATCTCCGAGACCAACGATGAGGTCGTGGCGAAGAACCGGCCCGTGGTGCTCATCACCAGCAACAACGAGAAGGAATTGCCTGACGCGTTCCTGCGCCGGTGCGTGTTCCACTTCATCGACTTCCCGGAGCGCGAGCTCATGCAGCGCATCGTGGACGTGCACCACCCGGGGCTGGACTCCGCGCTGGCGGACCAGGCGCTCAAGGTCTTCTACGAGCTGCGCGCGATGACGCGCCTGCGCAAGCGGCCGTCCACCAGCGAACTCATCGACTGGATTTCGGTGCTCAAGGCCAACGGCATCGTGGAGTTGAAGCTGGAGGAGCAGCTGCCGTTCCTGGGCGCGCTGCTCAAGAAGGAGCAGGACCTGGTGGCGGTGGCGGAAGCCTTCGGACGCGGCCGGCGGACGCGCGCGTAAAGGGCACGGGGGCCACGCCATGTTCCTGCCGTTCTTCTACGAGCTGCGAAAGCGCGGGGTGAAGGTGGGCGCGCAGGAGGCGCTCGCCCTGGCCGGGGCGCTGAAGGCCGGGCTGCATGACAGCAGCCTGGATGGGTTCTACCACGTGGCTCGCGCGCTCCTGGTGCACTCGGAGACGCAGCTGGATGCCTTTGACCAGGCGTTCCTCGCGCACTTCCAGGGCGTCGCTTCCGACGCGCTGAAGCTCACCGAGGAGCTGTTGTCCTGGTTGGAGGAGGCGAAGGAGCGCACCGACCTGAGCCCGGAGGAGCTGGCGCTCCTGGAGCAGTGGGACCCGGAGGAGCTGCGCCGCCAACTGGAGCAGCGCCTGAAGGAGCAGACCGAGCGCCACGACGGCGGCACGCGCTGGGTGGGCACGGGCGGCGCGTCTGCCTTTGGCAACAACGGCATGGCCCGGCAGGGCGTGCGCATTGGCGGCACGGGCGGACGTCAGGGCCAGGCGCTGTGGCAGGCCGGGGCTCGCAAGTACGCGGGCTACCGCGACGACCTGGTGCTGGACACTCGGCAGATGGCGGTGGCGCTGCGCAAGCTGCGGGCCTTCGCGCGCGAGGGCGTGGCGGAGGAATTGGACATAGACGAGAGCATCGCCGCCACCGCGAAGAACGCGGGCGAGCTGGAGGTGGTGACGCGTCCGCCGCGCAGGCCCAACACGCGCGTGGTGCTGTGCATGGACGTGGGCGGGTCCATGGACCCGTACGCGCACCTGGTGAGCCGGCTGTTCAGCGTCGCCAGCCAGGCCACGCACTTCAAGGAGCTGCGCACCTACTACTTCCACAACTGCGTCTACGGGAAGCTGTACGCCACGCCGCAGCTGACGGGCGGCATCACCGTGCCGGAGCTCACCGCGCAGGTGGGAAGACATCACAAGCTGGTGATGGTGGGCGACGCGTCCATGGCCCCGTATGAGCTGGGCATCCGCACGGATGCCAATGGCCAGTACCGCCAGGAGGGCCTGGAAGGGCTCACGTGGCTGATGCAACTGGCGCAGCACTTCGAGCGCAACGTGTGGCTCAACCCGGAGCCTCGCGGGTCGTGGCGCTCGGGCAGCATCGCGGTCATCGCCAATGTGTTCCCCATGTTCTCCCTCACCGTGGAGGGGTTGGGTGAGGCGGTGACCCACCTCACCCGCGGGAAGACGCCCCGGGGTGCGATGGCGCGGCGGTAGGCGGCGCGTCCGTCAGGGCTCCGGGCCGGAGAGGGGTTCGTCTTCCTTCCGGCCCAGGCGCCGCTCGATGGCCTTGCGGTGCACACCCAAGAGTCGCGCGGCCGCGCTCTTGTTGCCCTCCGCCAGTGTCATGGCTTCGGTGATCATCGCCTGCTCCAGACGCGCCAGCTTGTCTCCCGCGTCGGGCATCCGCAGCATTGTCCGCACGAGCTCCTTCAGAGGGTCCTCGCGCGAGGTGCCCTGGCTGGGCCGGCCCGGCAGTTCCGAGAGCACGTCGGGGGTGATTTCGTCCGTCTCGGCGAACACCGCCAACCGGTCCACGAGGTTGCGCAGCTGACGCACGTTGCCCGGCCAGGCCATCCGGGTGAGCAGGTCCACGGCCTCCGAGGAGAAGCGCAGGGGCCGCCGCTGCTGCTGGACGAAGTGGGCGAGCAGCGCCGGGATGTCCTCGCGCCGCTCCTCCAGCGAGGGCACCCGGACCTCCAGCACGTTGAGCCGGAAGTAGAGGTCCTCGCGAAACCGCCGCTGGCGCACCAGTTCATCCAGGTCCGCGTGCGTCGCGGCCACCACCCGGCCCTGGAAGGGCTGCTCCGCCGTCGCACCGATGGGGCGGAAGTGCCCGGCCTCCAGCACTCGCAGGAGCTTGGCCTGGAGGCTCAGCGGCAGCTCCGCGATTTCGTCCAGGAAGAGCGTCCCCTGCCCTACTGCCTTCATCAGGCCGTCCTGCCGCCGCTCCGCTCCGGTAAAGGCTCCTCGCTCGTGGCCGAAGAGCTGTGACTCCATGAGCTGTTCGGGGATGGCGCCACAGTTGATCTCCAGGAGCGGCGCGTCCGGCCTGGGCCCCAAGGCGTGGAGCGCTCGGACCGCGCCTTCTTTTCCGGCGCCCGTGGGGCCCAGGACGAGGACGGGGCGGTCCGACAGGGCCACCCGACGCACCAGGGACAGCATGCGCTGGTGCGCGGCGGAGCCTCCCACCATCCCCGGCATCCGTTGGGCGCCTTCGCGCGCGCGGAGGACCTGCACCTCCTGCTCCAACCTTCGCCGGTCTCGCAGCCCTTCGAGGATGGGGACGATGAGCTCCGCGCAGAGATCGTCCTTGAGGACATAGTCGTAGGCGCCCAGGCGCATCGCGGTGCGGATCTCCGCCATCTCGTTGGAGACGGTGACGACGATGGGGACCGCGCTCGTGCGCTTGCGAATCTCCTCGATGAGGAGGAGTCCGTCGCGGTTGCGTGAGTCCGCGCTCAAGCGGATGTCCACCAGCGCCACGTCGATGGACTCCGCGGAGAGACACCTTCGCGCCTCGTCGAGGCTGGCGGCCTCCCGGAACTCCAGGCCCGCCATGGATGACAGCACCGTCGTGAGGACCCGCCGTGCGCTGCGCTGGTCATCGATGATGAGGATCTTCATGCACTCTCCAGCGAACGGGGGTCCGCGAGGCGACGGGCGTGGATGCGGAAGCAGGTGCGTCCCTGCTCGCGGTGGACGGCGATGTTCCAGCCGAAGCGCCGCACGATTCGCTGCGTGACGGACAGGCCCAGGCCCAGCCCTTCCTTGCGCGTCGTCACCCAGGGGTCGAACAGCGTCTCCTTCGCGGCCTCCGGGATGCCCGGGCCCGAGTCCCAGACCTCCAGGAGCTGCTCCGGGCCCTCCTCCCAGGCTCGCACTCCCATCTGCCCACCCTCCCCCGCCGCCTGGATGGCGTTGCGCAGGAGGTTGGCGAAGAGCTGCACCATGGCATCCGGCTCCGCGAGCAGTTGAAGCGACTCGGGGATGTCCACGGTGACGGCGATGCGCCTTGCCTGGACCTGATCTCGTATGAGGTCCAGGGCGCGGCGGGCTCGGGGCAGCACCGCCACTGGCTCCACGCGCGGCGGCGGCAGTGACAGCCGGCGCAGGGACCCGAGCATGCGCTCCAGCCGCTCAATCTCCTCCCGGCCGATGTCGACGTCCTCGGGCTCCAGCGGCTGGGACTGGCCTCCCTGACGGAGCAGGTGGCGGAAGAAGTTCAGCGGATAGGCAATCTCGTGGGAGATCTCCGCGCTCAGCACCGCGAGGGCGAGCCGCTTCTCCTCGTGCGCCGCGCCTACCTGCGCCTGCCGGAGCACGTCGAGCTCCTGGAGAACCTGGGCGTTGTGCAGCGCCACTCCGCCCAGGCTGGCGATGGTGTGGAGCAGTTCCAGGTCCGCGTTCGTGTAGAGCGCGGCCTGATGCTTGGGGGCCAGCAGCAAGACGCCCCGCAGCTCTCCTGATGAGCGCATGGGGACGAGGAGCCTCCGGTGCCAGGGGCCCTCCTGCGTCCACAGGTGCGTGCCTGCTTGAAGGTTGGTCAGCGCGTCCTCGGGCAGGTGCTCCACCGTCGACCATTCTCCCAGGTCGAGGACCTGAACCTGCCCCGTGGGCAACCAGCGCCGGACGACTCGCTCCAGCGTGTCCCGGAGGGCACCGGGCTCACGTGGGGCGGACAGCTCGTCGCTGAGCTGTTCCACGGTGGGACGGAACTGGAGGGTGGCAGGGAAGAAGAGTCGGACCACGAGCGGTCTGCCGAGCAAGACCAGGGCCAGGAAGGTGGCGAGCGCGACCAGGAGCGGCAGCGCCTGCGACACCGTGGAGACATCCAGGAACCGCCGCGTCGCGAGCCAGGCGAAGGAGGCCGCGAGCAGTCCCGCCAGCACGAGGGGAATGGCCAGCAACCGCCGCGTGAGCACCGCGGTCACCGCCAGCACGTTGTGCCGGATGAGGCCGTAGCCAATGGACAATGGCAGCAACGCGATGAAGCAGGGCACCACCAGGTAGAAGCCCCGGCCCGAGAACACAATCACCGCGAGCACGACCGGGAGCGCGGCGAGTCCCCAGGCCGCCGCGAGCAGCTCCGCCCGCGCGCGTCCGGTGCTGCCTCGGAGCCGGACGAGAATGGCCACTCCGCAGACCAGCAGCGAGCCCTGGGACGCGACGTCCACCCAGTGCCGAACCCGGGCTGTGTCGAGGCCCAGACCTGGAGCCATGAGCAGCCACGCCGCCGCGAGCACGGCCGCCACCGCCAGCAGCCATAGCGCGGTCAGCCAGAAGCGACGCAAGCGCACGGGCCGCTCCGGGAAAGCGTAGCCCAACCACACGCTGCCCACCGCTGTCCCCAGACGCGACACGATGAAGAGCGGCATGAAGGTGGCTCGCGTGTGGTAGTCGAACAGCGTGAGCAGGAAGACATGGCTGGAGATGCACAGCACGCCGTAGGCCAACGCTCCGTCCCTCCGGCCCGCGAGCAGCAACACCAGCAGGCCGGACCACAGCAGGAAGCCTCCCACCAGGGCGTAGACCCCGAAGAGGAACAGGCCTTCTTCCGCTCCGAAGTGGCGCAGGGGTTGGCTCAGGGTGAGGCGTTCTCCTCCTCGCCGCAGGAAGGTCAGCGCCACGTGGGAGTGGCCCTGCCGCTCCGCCTCCTGGACACAGGCGCTCAGCTGCGTTCCGGGCAGCCCTGACTTCGCGACGTCTCCGTCCAGGGGGATTCCCTCGCAGGCCACGAGGAGGTCCGGGTGGCGCAAGGGCATCCGGCGGCCCTCGCTCCACGTGGGCAGGTAGACGGAGGAGAAGGCTCCGTAGGGGTCCACCAGCAGCGAGGCGAAGGGGGTGCCGAGCGTGGTCGACACCTGCCATGCAACCCCCGCGCTCAGCCCTACGCCCAGGATGGCGAGGAGGAGGACGGTCCACCACCGGCTGCGCGTCACGCCAGACGTCATGGCCCCGGGCTCCTTGCCCCAGCGGGTTCATGGGCTCGTGACGGTGGGCCCCCCATAGAGCTGTGTCACGGCCGCCATCAAGGCGAGAGCGCTCATCTCCGCCTGGAGTGACGACTTCCCGGAATGGGATTCATCCAGGGAACGTGCGCGGTCCGCAAGCCAGGCGCCCAATTCGTGGAAGCCGCCTTCGCGCGCCACGGCCGCCCCGAGCCGGGCCACGCCGGGCGCGGTGCGCAGCAAGCCTCGGGGTGGATGGCCCAGGGCCTCTGGGAAACCGATGCCGTGGAGCCGGGCATCCTCGTCCGCGTCGAGGGCATCGTCGAGACATTGGGAGCTGAGCAGGAGCAGGTCGAAGGCTCGGCGGAACGAGGGCAGCCGCGAGGGGTCGCCGTGGGCGAGCAGGAGGCAGAAGGCGCTGGTTCCCAGCCAGGACACCTTCTGGCTCACGAGGCAGGCGTACTGGGCCATGGACAGCCTGCGGCGGGACAGCAGGGCCTTCTCGGTGGCCACGGCCTCGGCCCAGTCCTCCAGGGCCACCTTGATGGCCTCGGTCGCGAGGACTTCGTTTCCGGTCGCCTCCGTCAGGGATTGCAGCCACTGGTCGAACAGGGCCTGACGGAGGCGGGGCCACTCCGGGCGCGGTGCGACCTGACCGTCGTCGAGCCGGTCGATGAGGAGCCCGAAGAAGCCTCCGCGGTGGTGGGCGCGGAGGTAGCGGGACTGGAGCTCTGGGGCGAGGCCCTGGCCCGGGCGCTCTGACGCGTAGAACGGCAGGCGCTGGAAGGGGGACAAGGCGCTGTAGTCGTCCCAGCCTCCTTCGGGGTGGGCGGTCAGGCCCAGGTGGAAGGGGAGCTCCTCCGCGAAGGGCTGGAGGTCCCTGGGCAGCGCTTCGAGCGTGATGGAGTATTCGAGGTCGCTGGGGCCCATGGGGTCAGTAGCAGATGTTGCCTTTGTCGAAGGGAGCGCCAATGATACACACGCCTCCTTCCTCATAGGGCTCCAGCTCCGACAGTTTCCTGTTCGCTAGCAGCGAAACCATCTGAGCAACAACCGCCTCGTCGATATCAAGCGTGACAAGCTTGGGCACAGTTTGTCCCTGCTTGTTCACTCGTGGCCACACGAAGCCCGTGAAGGCTTCGTCATTGAAGAGCACTCCCAGCACAACCTCAATGGCCCTTGGCCATTCAGCAAGGGCGGCTCTCTTCAACGCATGGAGATAGTTATGCGCCTGGTGGCTGTCCTCATGCCGGAACAACCAGTGATAGAGAAGCGCCAGCTCGTAAGAACCGAACTTGAGGACACCATACTCGTTCGGCTCATTGGGCTTCATCGCGTTCGGAATCTGGATGTCTTGCAGCAGCGCATATCTGGGTGAGAACGCCTCTTTGAGGCCATCCCATTGATTCTGACTCAGGGTCGAATTCGACGTAGTTTCAGACCTGGAAGCAACATAGAGGTCATTGAGCTTTGCGTCTGCCTTCACACGGGCCGTCGTGTCGTTCGTGGCACTGCCCCGTGCGGACCTCATGATCCCGCAGATCTCCTCACGGGTCTGGAGCCCCACATCCTGCTCCGTCGAATGTGTTTTCTCCGCCGGCACGGGCCTCTTGAAGAGCTGGCTGTAGACCCCTCTCAAGACGTCCCGTGAGAAGGCCTGGGGGGATTCAGCAGACACTTCCTCATCCTTCGGCTTCCCGATTCCTGACATGGCACGCCTCCTCAGGCTGTTTTTTGCGTTGACCATCCAAGCAACAGGCGTGCCTTGGCGTCCAGTCATGGGCAGATGACTGCCCCCGGGTCGTAACGCCTGCCTGAAGTGGACGAATTCGGCCACCTTGGCCGGGCAGGTGGCCGGGTTCGTCCAATGTCTCGCGGCCTTGCCCTGGCGCACGGGCGGCATGTGACTTGCTCAACAGCGATTCCTGTCAGGCCGACGCCCGATTTCGTAGCACCGCGTCCGGCCGGACCCGCCCTTGAGGATCGCCATGCACGAACGAACTGGCGGGGCCGTGCTGCCCCGACTCCTGGCTTTGCTGTGTCTGCTCTGCTCCTTGAGCGCCTCCGCGCAGCCCTATGAGTACCTGGCTGTCTATGAACCCATGTCGGAGACGGCGAAGCCGCTTCGATTGGAAGTCACCCAGAACGGACTGCTGCCCGATGGTGGGGAGCAACACCGGCTCGACCGGCTCGTGGTGCACTTCAAGACCGATGGCGTGTCCCTGAGCGCCCTGTCCCTCTTCAGCCGGCTGCGCTTCAAGGTGGAATCCAGCGCGGTCCAGGCGGAGACCGAGCTCCTCAAGGAGAACATCGAGAAGCTCCCCGACCGGGAGTTCGTCCTCGTGCGCTGGCGGGGCGACGACCGGCCTGAGCCCATCTCCAACCTCAAGATCACCGTGGAGGCCGTCTACACCGCGGAGTTCCTCTGCCTCCAAGAGGGGGCACTGCTCCAAAGCGAGCAAGACGCGACGCTTCAAGGCGTGCCACATCACAGCCCGCCGCCACCCCATCAAGACAGCACGAAAACGACTCTCCCCGCAGCGCCCCAAACCTTCCAGCGGCGTGTTCTCCGTGCTGGAGAGTCAGGGCCATCCCTCATCTACACGTTCTGCTACGACTCGGCGGACAAGGCGCGCGGAGGCATCGCGTGGGGCGAAGCCAGGACGCGCAAGTATCCCCCTCCTTCTGAAAACCCCTTCTTGTTCGGAGATGAGAAGGACAAGTCCGTCAGCTCCTTCCGCCAGGCACACAAGCGGGCGCTGTCGGACCGCATTGTCCGACGACTTAACGACCGCTTCTCCAGCTTCGGGCGCTCCCTGGTGTCCGAAACCTCCGAGCCCGACTACGACAACGTCCGTGTCGAGGTGAAGGACGCCCTCTCCCTCTCCATCGTCAAGAGCGTGGGCTCGCTGCTCCTCGTCGAAGAAGCGGGCGGAGCGGTGCAGCCCCTGGCGGACCTCATCGACCAGGACGCGGAGGTCGCCCTGCGGCTGAGCTACCCCCACTGCTATCAGTTTCCCTATGGCTCCATCATGAAGAGCCCCTGGGTCTTCGAGCTGGAGGTCCCCGACGGCAAGGACGGCAAGACGCGCAAGGCGAAGGTGGACCTGGGCTTCCAGGATGGCTGCACCCGGAAGCTGCTGGTGCCCTGGAAGGACTACCTCAACCAGCGCGTCACCTTCCGCGTCATCTACCGGGTCCCCGAGCGCGCCGACATCGTCGTCTTCAACGACTCCTTCAACGTCTACAACCTGGGGCTCATCACCACCGCGCCCGTCATCACGGAGATCGTCTCCGCCGCGCAGAAAGCCTCGCCCCGCGACGTCGAAGCCACGTCCAGCATTCCCGTCTCCTTCGCCCTGCCCATCAGCCCCAATCGCTCCGCGTCCGTGGCGGTCACGTTCCCCTTCACCCTCAGCTTCAACACGCGCACCTTCCCCAACCTGGCGGAATACTTCGCCGTGGCTCCCTCCGTCTCCCTGATCGCGGGCAACGCCTCGACGAGCTCCGCCGAAGAGGATGCCAACGTCCGGCTGGCCCTGGGCGTCGGCGTCAACCTGGCCCGGGCCTTCCACTTCGGTTACGCCTGGGCTCCTTCCGATGGCGGCCGGTACATCCTGCTGGGCATCTCCATCCCGGACCTGCTCCCGCTGCTGAAGAAGGGCGAGTAATAAAGGCAGGGTAATAGTCCCCCGCCCGACCGTCGGTGTACCTGCCGACGGACGGGCGTGTTTCGTGCGGCGCGGCGGCTCCAGTTACGGCATGGTGCGCCCGCGACGCAGTCCTGCGCGGGAGGCCGCATGACGACCGAGAAAATCGATACCCAGGCAATCAACACCATCCGCACGCTGTCCATGGACGCGGTGGAGAAGGCCCACTCCGGCCACCCGGGCGCGCCCATGGCGCTGGCTCCCGTGGCCTACCAGCTGTGGCAGCAGGAGCTGCGCTACGACCCGGCCACGCCGAACTGGCCGGACCGCGACCGCTTCATCCTGTCCAATGGCCACGCGTCCATGCTGCTCTACAGCCTGCTGCACCTGGCTGGCGTGAAGCGCGTGAAGGACGCCAAGGTCACCGACGTCCCCGCCGTGTCCCTGGACGACATCCGCAACTTCCGCCAGCTGGACTCCGCCACCCCGGGCCACCCGGAGTACCACTGGACCACCGGCGTGGAGACCACCACCGGCCCCCTGGGCGCGGGCGTCTCCAACAGCGTGGGCATGGCCATCGCCAGCAAGTGGCTGGGCGCCCACTTCAACAAGCCCGGCTTCGACCTGTTCACCCATGACGTCTACGCCCTCTGCGGCGACGGCGACATGATGGAGGGCGTGGCGTCCGAGGCCGCCTCGCTCGCGGGCCACCTCCAGCTGCCCAACCTGTGCTGGATCTACGACAGCAACCACATCTCCATCGACGGCAGCACCGACCTGGCCTTCACCGAAGACGTGGGCCGCCGCTTCGAGGGCTACGGCTGGCGCGTGCTCAAGGTCACCGACGCCAACGACCTGGACGCGCTGTCCAAGGCCTACAAGTCCTTCAAGGACGAGCGCGGCAAGCCCACGCTCATCATCGTCAACTCGTTCATCGGCTTCGGCTCGCCCAAGAAGCAGGGCTCCGCCAGTGCCCACGGCGAGCCCCTGGGCGCCGAGGAAATCAAGGCCACCAAGAAGGCCTACGGCTGGCCCGAGGACGCGCAGTTCCTGGTGCCCGACGGCGTGCGCGAGCGCTTCCAGGAGCGCATGGGCGCTCGTGGCAAGGCGCTGCACGACGCGTGGCAGAAGTCCCTTACGGACTACCGCAAGCAGCACCCGGAGCTGGCTCGCGAGCTGGAGGCGCTGCTCAAGCGCGAGCTGCCCGAGGGCTGGGACAAGGAGCTGCCCGTGTTCCCCGCGGACGCGAAGGGCATGGCCACCCGTGAGTCCGGCGGCAAGGTGCTCAACGCGCTGGCGAAGAACTACCCGTGGCTCGTCGGCGGCTCCGCGGACCTGAACCCGTCCACGAAGACGTACATCTCCGCGTCCACGTCCATCAAGCCGGGCGAGTACTCGGGCCGCAACATCCACTTCGGTGTGCGCGAGCACGCGATGGGCTCCGTCGTCAACGGCCTCAACCTGAGCCACGTGCGCGGCTACGGCGCCACGTTCCTCATCTTCAGTGACTACGAGCGCCCCTCCATGCGCCTGTCGTCCCTGATGGAGATTCCGTCCATCCACATCTTCACGCACGACTCCATTGGCCTGGGCGAGGACGGCCCCACGCACCAGCCCGTGGAGCAGCTGATGTCCCTGCGCGCGGTGCCGGGCAACATCGTGCTGCGCCCCGGTGACGCCAACGAGGTGACCGAGGCGTGGCGCTACATCGCGCAGCAGCAGCACCACCCGGTGGTGCTCGTGCTGTCGCGCCAGCCTGTGCCCACGCTGGACCGCACGAAGTTCGCTCCCGCGTCCGGCGTGGCCAAGGGCGCGTACACGCTGCTGGAGGCGGAGGGCGGCTCGCCGGACGTCATCCTCATCGGCACGGGCACGGAGGTGGCGCTGGTGGTGGAGGCCGCGGAGAAGCTCAAGGCCGAGGGCGTGAAGGCTCGCGTGGTGAGCATGCCTTCGTGGGAGCTGTTCGAGCAGCAGCCCCAGGACTACCAGGACAGCGTGCTGCCCCCGGGCGTGAAGGCTCGCGTCTCCGTGGAGAAGGGCGCGGCGTTCGGCTGGGAGCGCTGGACGGGACACACGGGCAGCATCATCGGCATGCGCAGCTTCGGCGCTTCCGCCCCCATCAAGGCGCTGCAGCAGAAGTTCGGCTTCACCGTGGAGAACGTGGTGAAGGAAGCGCACGCCACCATCGCCAAGGCGAAGAAGCACTGACGCGCCTGTAGAAAAAAGAAGGGCCCCGGACCCTCCCCCGAAGGTCCGGGGCACCTTTGGGTTCACCGCCGGGTCACCGGCGGGAACAACCCTGGATGCGTGTGGCTGTATCCCCCCTGCTTTAAATCCCCCCAACTCCCCCCGACTTCACCTCAGGCCGCGTAGAACACGGGGCGCGTGGGGCGCGGGTTGCTGACGAACTTCATCTCGTTGATCATCTTCTTGAAGTCCTTCTGGTCGATGCCCGTGGAGCCCTGGGCCTGCGAGCGGGTGGCGTACTTCTCGTAGGTGTCGACCACCTTCTTCGCCTCCGGCGTGAGGCGGTCGTAGTTCTGGCGCGCCCACTTCATCGTGTCGGTGAACTCGGTGCCGGCCGCCTGGCCGTCCAGGTCGCCCGCGCCCTTCTCGATGGCGGCGGTCAGGTCGTTGCCGGAAATCTTGCCCTTCTTGGCGTCCAGGCCCTCCAGCGCGTCGCGCATGGAGCTGTCGTGGAAGGTCTTGAAGCCCTCCATCTTCTTGAACATGGCGTCCGCCTCCTTCTGGGTCATGCCCTCCGGGCCGGCCTTCTTCGCGGCCTGCTGGTAGGTCTTCAGGACCTCCTTGGCCTCGGGCGTGAGGCGGCTCTCGTTCTTGGCGGCCCACTTCTCGAACTCCTTCAGCTCGGAGGTGGAGGAGTGGCCGTCCGTGTCGGAGATGCCGTCCTTGATGGCCTGGGTGAGGTCCTCGCCGGAGATGGGGCCGCTCTGCTTGTCGAGCGCCTCCGTGGCCTTGCGGGCGCTCACGTCACCGGCGCCCACCTGGCGCATCTCCTTGTTCATGGCGGCGGTCTCCGCGTCGGTGAGGCCGGAGCGGCCCTGGGCCTGCGCCGCCTTGGCGTGCTTGCGGTAGACGTCCAGGACCTCCTTGGCCTCCGGGGACAGGCGGCTCTCGTTCTTGGAGGCCCACTTCTCGAACTCCTTCAGCTCCGCGCCGGCGGCCTGGCCGTCGTGGTCCGCGGTGCCGGTCTTGATGGCGCGGGCCATGTCCTGGCCGGACACCGTGCCGCCCTGGGTCTTGCTGTCCAGGTTGGCGAGCGCCTTCTTCGCGCCGGCGTCACCCACGTCGCGCATCTCCGAGAGCATCTTCTTGAAGTCGCCCTGGGGGATGCCGGACTCGCCGCGCGCCTGGGAGAGCGCCGCGTACTTGCTGTAGATGTCCATCACCTGGCGGGCTTCCGGGGTGAGTCGCTCGCGGTTGTTGGCGGCCCAGTCCGCGACGGCGCGGTACTCACCGGAGGCGGCCTGGCCGTCCAGGTCCCCGACCGCGGCCTCGATGCTGTTCGCGAACTGCTCCGCGCCGATGGGGCCAGAGGTCTGGTTCAGCTTGTTCATCTCCACCAGGGCGCCCAGGTCCTTGGGCTGCCAGTTGTCACGCGGGCCCACGCAGCCGTGGCCCTGCGTGGAGAAGCGGTCACCCAGGTGAGAGTGGCGGGACTGCAGGTCCTGCAGCTGCGACTTCATGCCCTCCATCTGCGACTTCATGTTGTTGATGGTGGCCTTCATCTCCGCCGCCTGCTTCGCCGGGGACGAGGTCCCGCGCAGGACCGCGAGCTGCTTGTCGTTGACGGTCGCCTTGTTGAGGGTGGCGGTGACGGTGGACTTGATGGTGGTCATTTTTGATCTCCGGGTGGAGCGGCTTCCGTTGCGGAAGCGGTCATGCCGGGACCTATTGCTCGCGTCGTGCCAGCCCCCCGGACCAGCACACCCTTAAGGATTCCATGGGGTTACGCGGCGATGACGCGAACGCCGGGGTGGTGACAACAGTCACCAGCGGTGATGACAGTCATCATCCCCCCGCCCCCGGGGTGGTGACCAAAGGCATCACTTCCGGCGTGCGGGCTTGAACGCCTTGCGCACGCGCTGCTTGCCGGCGGGCCGGTCCGCGACGTGGACGTAGCCCCGCTTGAGGAAGAACGGGAGCGTGCCCGTGTAGGCCATTCCGTTGCTGATACGCGCCGAGCCCCTGGGCGGTTTCACCGGATAGCCTTCGAGGGTGGCGGCGCCTTCGCGACGCACCGCGGCCTCCACAGCGGCGAGCAGCGCGGTGGCCACGCCCTGGTTGCGCCAGCTCCGGTGGATGAAGAAGCAGGGCACGGAGGTGACGGCGTCCGCGTCGTCGCACGTGAAGCTGGGGGCCCGGTCCAGGCGCGAGAAGTGACGGCGCGGGCCGAAGGTGGCCCAGCCCACCGGTACGCCGTCCGCGTAGGCGAGGACGCCCTTCGCCTCTCCACTCGCGACCAGGGCCTTGAAGCGGCGCTTTGCTTCAGGGCCTCGCACGTCGTCGTAGCGCTCACCCTCCGGGATGCGCCAGTACATGCACCAGCAGCCGCCACAGGCGCCGTTGGGGCCGAAGAGCTTCTCCAGGTCGGGCCAGAGCTCCGGGGTGAGCTCCACGGTCTTCAGGTCGGGTGGCGCCATGGGCCGCCCGTTCTAGACGCCGCCGCGCAGCTCTGTCTCGGGCCAGAGGGCTCCGTCCCTGGGGGTGAGCAGGAAGGTCAGCTTCCCCTGGTGGAAGCCGCGCACCGGGCCCGTGGGCTCCGGGTAGCCCGGTGGCAGGCGCCAGTCCGGGGGCTGGAGCGGCGTGGCGGAGATGGACTGGCCCTGGCGCAGGGCTCCCACGTCCTGGTCCGTGAGGGCTCGCGAGGGCGTCCAGGGGAGCAGGTCGCGCCCGTGCCGTTCGATGCGAGCGCCGGGTCCCGGGTCCTTCCACGGTCCGATGGCCGTGCGCTTCAGCGCGGAGAGGTGCGCGCCGCAGCCGAGCGCGCGTCCCAGGTCCCGGGCCAGGGAGCGGACGTAGTAGCCGCCCCGGCAGGTGAGCTCCAGGATGCTGGCCCCGGGCAGGTCGTGCGACAGCCAGCGCGCGGTGTGCAGGTACACGCGCGAGGGAGGCAGGTCCACGGCTTCGCCCCGGTGGGCCTTGCGGTAGGCGGGCTCACCGCCGAGCTTCTTCGCGCTGGTCGCGGGCGGGATTTGATCCGTCCAGCCGAGGAACGGGCGCAGTGCTTCATCGAGGCGCTCGGGCGTGAGCGCGGTCGCGTCCCCTTGATGCACGAGGCGGCCGTGCAGGTCGCCGGTGTCCATCTCCGTGCCCCACTCCACGCGGGCCTCGTAGACCTTGGGCGCCGCGTGCAGGTGTTCGAAGAGGTGCGTGGCCGGGCCCACCAGCATCAGCAGCAGCCCTTCCGCGAACGGATCCAACGTGCCGCCGTGGCACAGCGCCGTGCGGCGGCCGGGCCTCGTTGCCTGGGCCTCCTCCTGGAAGGCTCGGACGGTGGTGAAGCTGGTGGCGCCCACGGGCTTGTGCGTGAGGTAGAGGCCGGGGGTCATTCGTCGTTTCCGTTCCGCTTCACCGTCGTCGCGCCCTGCTGCTTCTCCAGGTGCACGGGCGAGGTGCCGGTCTTGTCCGCGATGACTCGCGCCAGGGATTCCGCGTGCGTCGTCACCCAGATCTGGCTGTCCTCGGAGGCGCGCACGATGAGCCGGCCCAGGGGATCCAGCAGGTCCGGGTGCAGGCTGGTCTCCGGTTCGTTCAGCGCGAGGAATGGCGGCGGCCTGGGACTGAGCAGCGCCGCCAGCAGGCACAGGTAGCGCAGCGTCCCGTCCGACAGCTCCGGCGCGGCCATGGGCCTCGACAGGCCAGGCATGTGCAGGAAGAGGCTGAAGCGGCCGTTCTCCGCTCGAATCTCCAGCCTGGCTCCAGGGAAGGCGTCGTCGATGCCCTGCTCCAGGGCACGGTCATCGCCAATCTCCCAGATGGTCTGGAGCGCCGCCGCGAGGTCGCGTCCGTCCGACGCGAGCACCGGCGTGCGCACGCCCACCTGCGGGTGCCGGGGCAGCGCGTCCGGGTCCGTGCGGAAGTGGTGGTAGAAGCGCCACGCGCTCAACGTGCGTTGGACCTCGCCCAGCCTTGGGAAGCGGTGCGGTTCGGCGAGCTGATCCATCACCGACTCCGACCCCCACAGCTCCGTGGGGAACGTGATGCGCTTGCCGTCCGCGTCGCGAAGGAAGGCCGTTCGGTCCTTGCGCTCCATCAACACCAGACGCCGGCCTCCGGAGTGCGCCCAGAGGTGCTCCTCCTTCACCTCCGGATCCAGGGTGAACATCGTCTGGGGTGGCGACGTGGGCACCACGCCGCACTGCAATTCGTAGGTGAGGTCGTCCAGGTCCACCGTCACGCGCATGCGCGCCGGCTTCTTGGGGTCACGGGGGCCGGCCCACATCACGCTCGAGGTGCCGCCCTCGTCCGCCAGCGTTCGCGCGAGCCTGCCCTCCGCCGCCGCCGCGAGCAGATACAGCGCGCGATACAGGTTCGTCTTGCCGCTGCCGTTGGGCCCCACCACCACGGTCACCGGCCCCAGCTCCAGGTGGAGCTGACGCACGGAGCGGTAGCCTGCGATGTCCAGACGCGTGAGGGCCATGACGTGCGCGCGAGCCTATCCGGCCCGGAGCGCCTCCGGTGGGATGGCGTACCTGCCTGCTTCCCCGGCACCCCTGCCGTGGTGGCCGACTGGAACGTCGAAGCCATGATTGGGTATGCCTGGAGGACATGGTCCTCCTGCCCCGTTGGCTGTTGCTGGCCCTTCCCCTGGCGCTGAGCGGTTGCTTCTCCGACGGCGATGGCGTGTCACCGCTTCCTCTTCCGCCTCCGGACAGCGGCACGTCCGACGCGGGTGTTCCCGACGCGGGTATCGCGGATGCAGGGGTTCCCGACGCGGGCAGCCCCGATGCGGGTGTTCTCGATGCGGGCGTTCCCGATGCGGGCGGGGATGCCTGGGATGGGGGCGCGGTGACGCTGAGCGACCCGGGCGACATGGTGGATCCCGGGCCCTATTCGGCTTGCGTCTTCCATCCGAAGGTAGGTGAAACCGTCGCCGCCTGTGACGACCCTGCCCTCTTCGACCGGTCCATGTGCCCAGCGGGTGCGTTCGCGGACCTGGACACCGCGAGCGTGTACGAGGTCCGCGTCCGGTCCGCCAACGGGCCCAACCTCACGCCCTACACCGTGGTGCTTCCCTCGGACGGAGGCGTGGGGAGGATCAACGGTCAGCCGCTGGTCCAGCAGGACGTGGGACCCGGTGCGTTCTTCTTCTCGGCGGAGGTTCCCTTCGGGACAGGCACGCGCTGGCGCGTGTTCGCCGGCTGCGAGCGGCCGCAGCCGGGACGCATCCATGGCTGCTACGTCCAGTGCTCGCAGGGCAAGGTGCTCACCAACGGCAGCTTCACCGCGATACGCCCTGCCCAGGCCTGGGGGCCCGGTGAGTCCGCAGCCTCCGGGTTGTCCCTCGTCTCCGAGTCCGCCGTCCCGCTGGCCTACCCCGCGGACGTCTACATCGCGAAGGAGCACGCGTACGTGGTGGCCACGGGCGGAATCTTCGGGGCCGGCGGACTGGCGGTCTTCGACGTGAAGGACCGGGCCCACCCCGTGCTCAAGAAGACCGTGCAGCTTGCAGGGGACACCTACTGGAACGGCGTCTGGGCGAAGGACGACGCGCTCTACATCGCGAGCGCCAACTCCGGCGTCATCGTCTACGACATCACCGACCCGGCGAATCCCCAGTACGTGCGCGCGCTGCCCGGTGGCGCCATCAACGTGCACACCGTGCACGTGCAGGGGAACCGGCTCTACGCCATGGCTCCGGCCCCCACCAGCCAGACGCTGCTGTTCGACGTGTCCTCGCCGCTGGCGCCCGCGCTGCTCGAGCGCATCACTCCGTCAGATGCACCCGGCGGCGTCCATGACGCCTTCGCCTACGGCGACCGGCTCTACGTCAACCACACCTTCGACGGCTACATCGCCTTCGACGTAAGCGACCCGGCGCGCGTGCGGGAGCTGGGACGGTATACCTATGCCGAGTCCTACAGCCACGCGAACGCGGTGGGCACCTTCGGGGGACGCACCATCGCCTTCGAGGGTGGCGAGCTGGTGGGCGCGCACCTGCGGGTGCTGGACGTCACCGACCCCGCGAACATGCGGCTCATTGGCGGATACGCGCTGCGCCCCGAGTTCTCCATCCACAACATGGTGCTGGTGGGCACGCGGCTCTACGTCGCCTGGTACCACGAGGGCGTGCGCGTGCTGGATGTGTCCGTGCCGCCCAGCCCCCGCGAGGTGGCGTACTTCCACACGTACCGGGAGCGGGAGCCGGGGCGGTTGACGTATGGCCTCTATTCGGGCGCCATCGGCATCCGCGTGCCGGGGGACGGCTTCATCTACGTCGTGGACACGACGCGCGGGCTGCTCATCCTCTCCGAGCAGCCCTGAGCCGAAGCCTACGGAGGGGGCCGCACCTTCGTCCGGCCGCTGCCCACCTCCCGGCACAGCGCCCAGCCGTCATTGAGGACCTTGTCGGACGGCAGTGGCTCCAGCCAGCGCCGCGCCTCCTCATCGACCGTGGAGCTCTCCAGCCGCAGGCGCGCACGGACCTCTCCGCCAACGGCCCGCGAGCCATCCGAGCCGGACGGCACCAGCAGCTCCACCTCCAGGTCCCCGGTCACGACATGATCCGCGCCCGCGGACAGCGCGCGCACCCGTTCGTTGCCCATGACCACGAGCCCCGAGTCCGCCGGGTCCCCATCCATCAGGGCACCATGGACGATGAGGTCTCCCAGCACGACCACGGTCCCCGACAGGTGCACGTGGCCGTGGAGCTCCAGGGGCCCCCGGTAGATGACCAGTTGGTCGTAGTCCGCGCCGAGCGTGATGAACGTCTCCCCGTCGCGCTGCCGGGTCTCCGAGAATTGGGGGAAGGACGCCACCTGTCCGCCGTGACACGACAGCGCGTGAGCGACGATGAACTCCCAGTCCGGGGGGCTCCGCGCTTCGGGGATGGAGATGGGCTCGAAGGCCTGCCGCGTCAGCGCCGTCTCCAGCGCCTCCGCCATGCTGTCCAACCATTTGTCCCGCAGGCGCTGCTGCTCGGGCGTGGGCCAGGGAGGATTGCTGCTCCAGTGGTCCACCACCTTCCCCCCGGGAACGCGGGTGCGCAGGTCGGCGAGCGCGGCTTCGATGTCCGGACGGCGTGGGTGCATGGTGGGCTTCTAGCGCCATAGGGGAGGCTCGCGCATCCGCTCCGGGCCGTGGGCTAGACTTCCCGCGCGCTTCGCGTCGGCCGTGGACCGCGAAGCTTCCGCGCAGGAGCCTTCATCCCATGACGTCTTCCCTTCGCATTCTGGGCACGGGCCTGTTCGCCTGCGCCCTGTCCCTGTCCGGCTGTAGCGACTCCAACCCTCCCGAACCGGGACCGCCGGAGACGAAGCCCCCCGTCGAGCTCACCGACTACATCGACGTGGTCCCCAACGAGCCCTGCATGGACGCGAGCTACTCGGAGCCGAGCGCGAACTGCACCGACCCGGCCAGCTTCAAGCTGACCGGCTGTGACCTGAAGGCGGTGGGCGCCCTGGAGCCCTCCGGCGTCTACCAGGCCATCTTCCGCTACAACGCCACGAGCACGTTCGGCACGGGCTTCCGCCTGGATACCACCCCCAGCTTCCTGGGCGACCCCCTGGTGCGCAACGAGGTGGGCCCCCAGGGGTTCTTCATCACCGGGGAGATCATGAACTCCCTGCTCCGGTTGCAGCGGTACGCGCTCGCGGGCTGCCGCGTGCCGGCGCCCGGCCACATCACCGGCTGCTTCGTGCGCTGCACCGACGGCGTGCCGGACTACTCCGGCACCTTCCACGCCCGGCGGATGAACCTGAACCAGGAAGAGGACACCGGCGCCAGGGACATGCGCCTCGTCTCCGAGTCCGCCATCCCGGAGGGAGACCCCGTGGACGTCTACGTCACCAAGGGCCACGCCTACGTGGTGTCCCTGCCGCGGGGCACGAAGGAGGACGGAGGCCTGAACGTCTTCAACGTGGCGGACCCGGCCCACCCCACGCTCGTCACCCGCGTGAGCCTGCCCAACGACAACTACTGGAACGGCGTCTGGGCCAAGGGCGACGCGCTCTACGTCGCCAGCGCCAACTCCGGCGTCGTCGTCTTCGACATCACCAACCCGGCCAGCCCCCAGTACGTGCGCTCGCTGCCCGGCGGCCCTATCGACGTGCACACCGTGTTCGTGGACGGCGACCGGCTGTACGCCATGTCCCCGTCCCCCAATGGGGAGACGCTGCTGTTCGACGTGGCCTCGCCGCTGGAGCCCCAACTGCTCAGCCGCATCTCCGTGCCGCGCGAGGCGGGCAGCAGCTACCCGCACGACGCGTTCGCCTACCAGGACCGGCTCTACGTCAACCACACGCGCACCGGCTACGTCGTCATGGACGTCACCCGCCCGGACGTGACGCCCGTGCTGGGCACGTATGCCTTCACCGGCCAGTACAGCCACGCGAACGCGGTGGGCACCATCAACGGGCGCACCATCGCCTTCGAGGGCGGCGAGCGCTTCGGCGCGCACCTGCGCGTGCTGGACGTCACCGACCCGGCGAAGATCCGCCTCATCGGCGAGGTGAAGAAGCGCCCGCAGACGTCCATCCACAACATGGTGCTGGTGGGCACGCGGCTCTACGTGGCCTGGTACCACGAAGGCGTGCGCGTCTTCGACGTGGCCGACCCCGCGCACCCGAAGGAGATCGCGGCCTTCGACTCCTTCCAGGAAGCGCACCCGCGCAGCACCGACAGCCTCTACCAGGGGGCCATCGGCATCCGCGTGCCCGGCGACGGGCACGTGTACGTCGTGGACCTGTCGCGCGGGTTGCTGGTGCTGGCGGAGCCGTGACGCGCGGGCGTCACTCCGCTTCGATGCGGTTGCGGCCGTTCTCCTTCGCCCGGTAGAGCCGGGCGTCCGCGACGCGCAGCAGCTCGTCCAGGGTGGTGCCGTCACCCGGCGCCACCGCGAGCCCCGCGCTGAAGGTGACGTGGAAGGTCCCGCCCGCGTCGCCTTCGAAGGTCATCGCCGACAGCTCCTCCGCCGTGCGGGAGAGGATCTCCTTCGCGCTCTCCGGCGTCTCGCCCAGCAGCGCGACGACGAACTCCTCGCCGCCCCAGCGGGCGCGCAGGTCCTCGCGGCGGAAGCGCGCCCCCAGGAGCCGCCCCAGCCGCATCAGCACGCGGTCCCCCGCGAGGTGGCCGTGCTGGTCGTTCACCTTCTTGAAGTGGTCCACGTCCAGGAAGCACAGCGCCAGCGGCTTGTCGCTCCGGCGCGCCTCCGACAGCCGCGTGGCCACCGCCTCCACGAAGGGGCGGCGCAGCATCAGGCCGGTGAGCGCGTCGCGCTCCGTGCGCTCGCGCGACAGCCGCGCCCGCTCCAGCCGCGCGTGCACGCGGGCCCGCAGCTCCTCCTTCAGCACGGGCTTGGCCAGGTAGTCGTCCGCGCCGGCCTGGAACGCGGCCAGCCGGAACTCCAGACCCACCTGCGCGGTGATGAGCAGGACGGGCAGCTCCTGCCACTCCGGCGTCAGGCGCAGGATGCGGCACAGGTCGAACCCGCTGGGCCCGGGCATCTGCACGTCCAACAGCAGCAGGTCCGGGCGGTGCTGCGCGAGCGCGTCCAGCAGGCCGTAGGCGTTCTCCAGCCCCACCACCTCCACCGCGTCGCTCACCAGCGCCTGGGAGAGGGCGCGCACCGCCTCCGGGTCGTCATCCACCACCATCACCTTCGCGCGCTCCAGCCGGCGCGTGGCCACCAGCCGCTCCGCCGCGGTGGCGAAGTCCTGCTGGGTGAAGGGCCGGGGCAAGAACAGCGACGCGCCCGCGTGCGCCGCGCGCACGCGCTCCTGCAGGCCCCCGCCCGTGCTGGAGAAGGCCAGGGGCAGGGACTGGTGGCCCTCCATCGCGCGGAGCGCGCTCGCGGTGGCGAGCCCTGCCTCGCCCATGTGCAGGAGCGCCCCGTCCACCCACTGCCGCTCCACCGTGGCGCAGGCCTCCTGGGGCGTGGCGGCCGTCACCACGCGCACCCCCTCGCGCTCGCCCATCCGCTTCGCGTCCGCGAGCACGGCCGCGTCCTCGTCCACCACGAGCAGCGTGCCCATGGCGGCAACGACGGCCTCCTCGGGCTCCAGCTCCGGGGTGAGGACCGGCAGCGACACCCGGTCCTCCAGCGCGCGGAAGCCCGCGTCCACCCGGGCCCAGTCCAGCGTGCCCCCGGTCTTCACCGGACGGAGCACGTCCTCCAGCGCGCCCGCCGTGATGCTCACTTCGCGGAAGCCGTAGCTGCCCGCGGTGCCGTGCAGCTTGTGCACGACGCCGTAGGCCTCATCCAGGGCCGCCGCGTCGCCGTGGCGCCCCTTGCCGAGCAGCGCCTGGAGCGTGGCCAGCCGCTCCGGCAGCTTCGCGCCGTAGTCCGCGCTCAGGAGGGCCAGGCTGGCCGCGAAGTCGTCCACCGGCTCCGCGTCCTCCTCGTCCTGGGCCTCCGGGGGCGGGGGCGGGGCCACCGCGAAGAGCTGCTCCAGCCACACCGCCAGCTCCTCCGGCCGGTAGGGCTTGTGCACCACGCGCGCCACGCCCAGCTGGCGCGTGAGCAGCTCGTGGCTCTTCAGGTCCTTCCAGAAGGCGGACGCGAAGAGCACCGGCAGGCCCGGCTTCGTCTTGCGCAGCTCACGGATGAAGTCCGCGCCCGTCATGCCCGGCAGCAGGCCGTCCACGATGGCGGCGTCCACCGGCTTGGATTGGAGCACCTCGCGCGCCTCCGCGGCGGAGCGAGCGGGCGTCACCTGGTAGCCCTTTTCACGCAGGAAGGTGCAGACCAGCGTCTGGAGGTCTCGGTCATCCTCCAGGAAGAGGAGCGTCTTGGCGCTACGCGCGGTGCTCATGGCATCGCCTTTCGAGGCTCGGCCGCGGCGTCGCGGCGGGCCAGCAGTCCGTTGAGCAGCTCCCGCACGGAGGCCACCAGCTCTTCTTCAGAAGCGCGGGCCTTCGTCAGGTGCCGGGTGATGCCCAGGGTGAGCTGGCGCTGGTCGGTGCGCGACAGCTCGCGGCCGGTGAAGACGATGAGCGGCGTGGCGCGGCCCTTGCCCTGGCGCAGGATGTCCACCACCTCGAAGCCGTCCAGCCGCGGCAGCCCCACGTCCAGCACGATGAGGTCCGGAGGCGTGTCGCGCGCGAGCGCCACCGCGCTCTCCCCGTCCGCCGCTTCGATGCACAGCGCGCCCAGCCGTTCGAACTGCGCGCACAGCACCCGGCGCGTGGTGGCGTCGTCGTCCACCACCAGCACGCGCGCCTGGCCCGGCTGGCGCATGGCGTAACGCAGTGTCTTCAGCAACCGGGTTTCATCCACGGGCGTGGGCAGCCAGTCCACCAGCAGCGCCGTGCCCGCGTCCTTCGCCCCCGGCTGCGAGCGCCCGGACAGGGCCAGCACGGGCAGCTCGCGCGTGCGCGGCTGTTCCCGCAGGCGGCGCACCCAGTCCAGCACGGGACCGTCCGGCATTTGCGTGTCCACCACCAGCGCGTCCGGCAGCGCGTGCTCCACCGCCTGCACGGCCTCCGTGAGCGTGGCGGCGCGCACCACCCGGTAGCCCTCGTGCGACAGCAGGCCGCGCAGGAGGGTGGACAGGTCCGCGTCCGCGGTGACGATGAGCACGTTGTGGCGCGACTCGTCCGTGGGCAGCGCCGCGGTGGCGCCCGGCGCGGCGACACGCAGGGCCTCCAGGGTGAACTGGAAGGTGGCGCCCTGGCCCGGGGGACTCGACACCTCGATGCGGCCGCCGTGCTGCTCCACGATGGCCTGCGAGATGGCCAGCCCCAGGCCGGTGCCGCCCTTGGAGCGGGTGTCGGACGCGTCCAGCTGCTGGAAGCGGCCGAAGAGGCGGGGGAGCTTCTCCTCCGGGATGCCGGAGCCCTGGTCCGTGACGCTGAAGCGCACCCGGCCGTCCACCGAGAAGCCGGCCGCCACCACCACGGAGGCGCCCTGGGGGGAGAACTTGATGGCGTTGGAGACCAGGTTGGTGAGCACCTGGATGAGCCGGTCGCGGTCGCCCTTCACCTGCGGCGCGCCCTCCACGTCCGAGCGCAGGCTGACGTGCGCCGTCTCCGCCATGCCCTGCACGCCCGCGAGCGTGGCCTCCACCAGGTCCTGCGCCGTCTGCGGCTGGAGCTTCAGCTCCAGCATCCCGGACTCCATCTTCTCCAGGTCCAGGATGTCGTTGATGAGGCGGATGAGCCGTTCGGTGTTGGTGCGCGCGATGCGCACCATGTCCAGCGCCTGCGAGGGCAGCTCCCCCACGATGCCGTTCTCCAAGAGGCCCAGCGAGCCGCGGATGGAGGTGAGCGGCGTGCGCAGCTCGTGGCTCACGGTGGAGATGAACTCGTTCTTCATCCGCTCCACGGCCTTGCGCTCCGTGAGGTCGCGCACGAAGACGGTGGTGCGCGGCGGGCCGTCCGCGTGCACGCGCGCGAAGGTGAGCTCCGCGGGGAACACGTCGCCGTCCGCGCGCAGGCACGGCGATTCCAGACGCGCCGCGCCGTCCTCCTGGAGGAGCGCGGCGTGGACGGCTTCCCGTTGCGAGACCGGCAGCGACGCGGGCAGCGCCAGCGACAGGAAGTCCGCGCCCACCGCCCGCGCGGACGGCAGGCGGAAGTGGGACGCCGCCGCGGGGTTGAACTCCGCGACGCGGCCGGACTCGTCCAGCACCACGATGCCGTCCGGCGACGCCTCCAGGATGGCCGCCTTGCGCGCGTCGCTGGCCCGCGCCTCCGCGCTCGCGGCGGACAGGGCCTGGGTGCGCTCCGCCACGCGCGCCTCCAGCCCCCGGTTGAGCTCGCCCAGCGCCGCGGACGCCCGCGCCAGCCGCACCAGCACGACGAGCACGTAGACCACCAGCAGCAGGCACACGCCGAACAGGACGATGCGCGTGCGCTCCGCGCGGGACTGGGACTGCTCCTGGAGCTGGAGGTACGTGGTGATGAGGCGCTCGGCCTCGCCAGTGGCGCCGTGGTCCATGAGCGCCTGGAAGGACGCGTCCGTGGCGCGCTGGAGCGCCATCAGCTCCCGCGTGCGGGCCTCCAGGGCATCCAGCGCGGCAATGGCGGGGGCGGACAGCGGCTGCTTCTCACGCGCCCGGGCCAGTCGCGCCAGCGAGGCCTCCACGCGGGCGCCCGACGCCTCTCCCGGAGCGCTCGAGGCGAGCAGCACGTCCACGTCCATCGCCTCCACGTGCGCGCGCGGCGCGCCCTGGGGCAGCGCGGCGGCGGTGGCGGCGACGACGCCGGGATAGGACTCCCGCAGGGCGGCGAGCTGCTGGTCCTTCTCACGGGCCGCCGCCAGGAGTGCTCGCGAGCCCTCCAGCACGCGCAGGTACGTGTCCAGGGATGCGTTGAGCGAGCGCATGCCCTCCGCCGGGAGGAAGCCGGGCGCCGTGCGCAGCTGACGGGCGCGGGCGGCCAGCGCGTCGAAGTCCCGGTCGGACGCGCCATGCAGCTGCGCCATGCCCACGCGCTGGCGCAGCACGTCCTGCTCCAGCTCCGACGTGGCCACGCGCAGCTGCCGCAGCTGGGTGCGGTAGTGGTCGTGGTCGGCGGTGGAGCCCGGGCGGCCCAGGACGAACAGGGCACACAGCAGCACCAGGGCGCCGGCGGCCAGCGCGGCGGAGCGTTTGGACAGGCGGGGTTCCATCAGGGCACCAGGCGGCGGATTTCCTGCGGCAGGGTCATGGGGTCGAACGGCTTGCCGATGACGCCCACCGCGCCCAGCTCCAGGTAGCGCGCCACCTCCTGCTTCTGGACCTTGGCGGTCATGAAGATGATGGGCGTGTTCGCGGTGGCGGGCTGGGCGCGCAGCCGGCCGAACGTGGTGGGCCCGTCCATGCCGGGCATCATCACGTCCAGGAGGATGAGGTCGGGGCCTTCCTGGCCCGCCTTCTCCAGGGCCTCCGCGCCGGAGGACGCGAGCACCGTCTTCCACCCCCCCACACGGCTCAGGCTCAGCTGCCCGATGGTGCGGATGTCGTCCTCGTCGTCCACGAGCAGGACCTTCTCGATTTTCGCCATGGGAGGGAGTGCTCCAGGGAGAGGGGTTTGGATCGCCGTACGGAAGGCAGGGGGAAACGGATGTCCGTCAGGCGACGTCGGGCCCGGGTTCGCACTCCGGCAGGTCGAAGGAGAAGCGGGTGCCTTCGCTGGGGGAGGTGGTGAAGCGCAGGGTGCCGCCCATGCGGGCCACCAGCCCGTGGGCGATGCTCAGCCCCAGCCCGGTGCCGGGGCGCTTGCGGGTGTCGGACGCGTCCGCCTGGGCGAACTTCTGGAAGACGCGGTCCTGGAAGGCCTCCGGGATGCCGGGGCCGTGGTCCTGCACGCCCACGCGCAGGGCGCCGTCCTCGCGGGTGAGGAACAGGATGACGCGCTCGCCCTGGGGGGAGAACTTGATGGCGTTGGAGAGGAGGTTCGCCAGCACCTGGATGAAGCGGTCCTCGTCCACGCGGGCGCGGGCGTGGGGGAGGTCCACCACGGCCTCCAGGCGCACGCCGTATTCGTCCGCGTAGCCCTGGTGGGCCTGGAGCGCCTGGGCGAGCAGCGGCGCGACCTCCGTGGGCGCCAGGTTCAGGTCCAGCCGGCCGGACTCCATCTTCTCCAGGTCCAGGATGTCGTTGATGAGGCGCAGCAGCCGTTCGCTGTTCTTGTGGGCAATGCCCACCATCCGCGCCACCTGCGAGTCCAGCGGGCCGAGGATGCCGCCGCTGAGCAGCCCCAGCGAGCCGCGGATGGAGGTGAGCGGCGTGCGCAGCTCATGGCTCACGGTGGCGATGAACTCGTTCTTCATCCGCTCCACGCGCTGGCGCTCCTCCTCCAGGAGGCGGGCCTGGGTGACGTCGCGGGCGACGGCGTAGAGCAGCCCCTCTTCCGGGTCCGGCACGGCGTTCCACTGGAGCCAGCGCCAGGTGCCGTCGCGGCAGCGGGCGCGGTGCTCGAACTGGAGGACGGGGATGCCCTCCCGGGCGCGGGCCAGGTGCCGCGAGGTGTCGGCGCGGTCCTCCTCCAGGGCCAGGTCCACCAGGGACGTGCTGTAGAGCTCCGCGTCGGAGAAGCCCAGGGTGCGGCTCCAGGCTCGGGACAGGCGCAGGAAGGTGCCGTCCATGGCGGCGATGCAGAGCATGTCCACGGAGACTTCGAAGAAGCGCTCCTGCTGCTCCAGCGCCGTGCGGGCTTCGCGCTCGTTCAGGGCGTTGAGCTCCCCTTCCGCCCAGGCGGCCATGTCCGCGAGCGCGGCGCGGTCCGCGTCCGAGAAGTCCCGGGGCCGCGAGTCGATGAGGCACAGCGTGCCCACGCGGCTGCCGTCCGCGGCGCGCAGGGGGTGGCCCGCGTAGAAGCGGACGAAGGGTGCACCCAGCACGAACGGGTTGTCGTGGAAGCGCGGGTCCTTCAGCGCGTCCGGCACGATGAAGGTGGTGGGGGTGAGGATGGCGTGGGCGCAGAAGGACAGCTCGCGCGGCGTCTCCGTGCCGTCCAGGCCGATGCGGGCCTTGAACCACTGGCGGTTCTCGTCCACCAGCGAAACGAGCGCGATGGGCACTCGGAACAGGTGCGACGCGGCGCGCACGATGCGGTCGAAGCGTTCGTGCGCGGGCGTGTCCAGCAGACACAGCGAGCGCAGCGCCTGGAGGCGCCGCGGCTCATCCGCGGGCGTCGGGGGAGGAAGCATGGCGTAGCTCCCGTGCTACCCCACTTGTCTGCCATTGAGGAGAGGGACCCGCCCGAAGGCCCGGCCCCCGGGTCGGGAGTGCAGGCGAGCGGACATCCGGTTGCAGCCCGGGAGGATTTGTCTGCTGTTGATGCCGCCTCAGCCGGCGCGGCGCTTGCGGGCGGCCCGCGGCTTCTTCCGGGGCGTGGGAGTGGGCGAGGACCCGGGCGCCGGATTCGGGGGCATGACGGACACCACGGTGCGCACCACGCGCGCCACGGCCTTGAGCTGGCGGGGCTCCAGGTCGCGCAGCGTGCGCACCAGGCGGCGCAGCTCCAGCGAGTCCTCCTCGCGCGGCGGGGACCGGGACGGAGCCGGAGCGGAACCGGCGCCCACGCCCAAGAGCACGTCCGCGGACACGGACAGCACGTCGCACAGCCGACGCAGGGTCTGGGCGCGGGGCAGCATGCGGCCGCGCTCCATGCGGCTGTAGACCTCCATGGCGATGCCCACGCGCTCCGCCACGTCCGCCTGCGTGAGTCCCAAGCGCAGCCGCGCGTCTCGGGCGGCGGCTCCAAACACCGTGTTCAGCTTTTCATTCACCGGGGCGGGCACGCGGCAAAACCTTGCATCTCTCCTCCGGGGCGCAAGTTTTCGAGGCCTCGGTCAGCGTTCACGCAGCGCGAGCGCGCCCTGGATGATGAGCCCCATGGCCTTCAACCCCTCTTCATCCAGGGGCCTCAGCGCGCGCACCAGCCGGCGCAGGGAGGGGGGATCCTCCTCGCGGTCGGCCAGGGCCAGCGTGAGCGCCTCGTCCGGGGGCGAGGGCCCATCCAACCCCAGCAGCGTGTCCGCGCGGATGCGCAACACCATGCACATGCGGCGCAAGGTGGTGGAGCTGGGCAGCACCCGCCCGCGCTCCATGCGGCTGTAGACCTCCATGGCGATGCCCACCTGGCTGGCGACGTCGCCCTGGGTCAGGCCCTGCCGCTCCCGGGCCTGTCGCGCCGCGGTGCCCACCGTGATGGCCAGCTCCTCGTTCATTGCCGCTCACCACCCCTGGCCGGACCGTGTCTCCCATGAAGTCAGGTGTCCGGCATCCTACCTGACACGGCACCAACACTACCCCAAGGGGCGTCCGCCATGCTATGGACCTTGCAGGTCCCATCCATCCTTTCGCGAATGCATCCTCTCAGCCACGTCCTCCCTCTGAGATTCAACCCTCCACATCCCGAAGCACTCGGGCTTTCCTTCCGCGTAGGAGGCGCCACTCCATGAGCCTGGAGGGAGGACATCCGCTGCTGCTCCAACCCCAGGAGGTGGTGGGCAGCTTCCGGCTGCTGAAGCGCCTGGCCACGGGGGGCTACGGCACCGTGTTCCTGGCGGAGACCGGGGGCTTCCACGTGGCGCTGAAGTTCGCGCTCCAGGGGCCGCAGGACTCCGAGGAGGGCTCGCAGGTGGACGCGCGCACGCTCAAGGAGGTGAGCGTGCTGCACCGCATGACCCATCCCAACGTGGTGGCGTTGCGCGGCTACCACCGCTGGCCGCACCCGCGCACGGGCTACCTGTTCCTGGTCATGGACTACGTGGAGGGTCCCACGCTGTCGGACTGGGCGATGGAGGCGGAGCCCACGGCGCGGCAGGTGGCGCGGCTGTTCGCGGAGCTGGCGCTGACGCTGGACTTCATCCACCGCGCGGGCGTGCGCCACCGCGACATCAAGGGCAGCAACATCATCGTGCGCGCGTCGGACGAGCGGCCGGTGCTGGTGGACTTCGGCTCCAGCGACCACGCCTGCGCCCCGGCCATCACCGATGGGCGGCCGCCGCCGGGCACGCCCAGCTACCGCAGCCCGGAGCTCTTGCGCTACTGGCTGGACAACCCCATGGGCATGTCCCGCTACGTCTACCAGCCCACGGACGACCTCTATTCGCTGGGGCTCACGCTCTTCCAGGTGCTCACCGGGGACTTCCCCTATCCCCCGGGCCTGCCAGCCGCGGCGCTGCTGGGTGGCATCCAGAACATCAAGGGGCGGTCCGCGCGCGCGCTCAACGCGCGCGTGCCCCGCGCCCTCAATGACATCTGCGAGCGGCTGCTGCGCCAGGAGGCCAGCGAGCGCTACCAGATGGGCGCGGATCTCTACGCCGACCTGAGCGCGGCGCTGGAGCGCGCCCCGGACAGCTGGGACACGCCGCTGTTCAACACACCGCCGCCCCACGACGCCGTCACGGAGGAGTCCGACGCGTACTTCGACGGCAACGAGGAGGCCCGCGAGCTGCGCCGCTGGACCCGCGAGCAGGAGCGGCGCATCCCCGGCGCCGCGCCCCACTCCAGCGCGTCCACGCCGCCCGTGCCGCCTCCGCCCGGACCGTCACTGGGGCTGGCCGCGCCGCTGCCCCCGCCCATGCCCTGGTGGGTGGCCCGGCGGCTGGCGTGGCGGCGGCGGTGGGAGCGGTGGCTCCGGCGTCTGGGATTGCGCCGGGACAGGTGAACCCTACGGGTCCACTGACTTTCACACGACCCTGGAGGTTTTCCCCACCACAGGGTTTGTGCTACCTGCGGGGTTGAGCGATTTCCGCTCCACCTCAGAGGTTGGAAGGCAGGACATGAAGACGCCCGATACGACGACGGAGGAGAACCCCGGCGTGCCCCGCCGGCCGCGCGTGCTGTTCACGGTGGGAGGCACGGCCTTCGAGTTCGTGCGCAAGCTGGAGGTGCGCTCCACCGGGGAGCTGCTGATGCTGGCGCGGCGGCGCTACCGGGGCGGGATGGGCGGCCCGGTGGTCATCAAGCGGCTGCGCAACCCGTCTGGCTTCGTGGAGCGGCGGCGGCTGGTGGAAGAGGTGGAGCTGACGTTCCGGCTCAACCACCCGGGCATCGCGAAGGTCTACCACCTGAAGGCGTACCGGGGCGTTCCGCACGTGGTGATGGAGTACGTGGAGGGCCGGTCGCTGGACACGGTGCTCAACCTGGTGGCCATGCGGCGCAAGCCCATGTCCCCGGCCTTCGGTGCGTGGGTGGTCTCCGAGGTGGCGGAGGCGCTGCACCACGCGCACACGCTGCGGGATGAGTGGAACCGGCCGCTGGGCATCGTGCACCGGGACGTGAGCCCCCGGAACCTGCGCCTGGGCGTGCATGGCGAGGTGAAGCTCACGAACTTCACCGCCGCGTTCTCCACGCTGCCGGGGCGGGAAATCACCAGCCGCCCGCTGGTGAAGGGGGACGTGGCGTACGCCTCGCCGGAGGCGCTGCGGCGCGAGCCCGTGGATGCGCGCAGCGACCTGTTCTCGCTGGGGCTGGTGCTGCTGGAGGTGCTGACGGGGACGCACCCGCTGGCGCAGGGGGACGCGGCGCCTCCGCCCCCGCCGGACCTGCCGCCGGTGCAGGCCCAGGGGCCCACGTGGATGCCCCTGACGGAGGTGGCGGCGCGGATGGCGCTGGTGGGGCCCGGGGAGGTGGAGCGCATGGCGCGCGACGTGCCAGAGGGCCTGCGCGCGGTGGTGGTGCGAGCGCTGCGCCAGTCCCCAGCGGACCGCTTCGGCACGGCGGCGGAGCTGGCGGCGGCACTGAGGGAGTGGCTGCGCGACCATGCGCCCGCGTACGGGCGGCAGGCCGCGGCGGAGGAGGTGGCGGAGGCGGCACGGGAGGCCACGGGCCGGCGCAACCAGGCGGAGCTGCTGGAGGGCGGGCTGCACCCGGAGGAGCTGACCGCGGAGGAGGCCGCGATGACGTCCGAGGCCACCGTCCCGGAGGGGCCGCCGCCGTTCCTCCAGGGCGACGACGTGACGCCGGACCTGAATGACGAGCCCCTGCCCGTGGAGGACCTGGACGAGCTGGCCGGCCCAGATGAAGAGGCACCGGGAGACGACCTCGAGGACGACGACGACGGCCACCAACCGGTGTGAGTTCGCGTCGGCACCGGGTCCCTGGGACGCGGGTCACCCGAGTCCCCCGGGACCAGCGGGGTGCCGCAGGAGGTCCGTGACTGTCTTTTCCTGATTTCGCGCGAGCCATGAAGCATTGCAGTGTTTGGCGAAGCTTCCGCGAGTTGCTTGATTCCTCTCACTCATCAACCCGGTGCGTCACCCCGCCGAGCCGCTCTTCCGGGTGAGGTTCCGAGGGGGATGACAAATCCTGTCACCGCGCGGGTCCGCCGCGACTGACACGCATTCTACCCGCCAGTCAGCGCAAACCCAGACATTGACACGCTTTCGCGAGAACCAATAAAAGACGTGACAGCCTTTTCACCCGCTGGCACTGTGATTTGCGTTTCCAGCTGTAGCCCAGACATACGCCGAGGGCCGGGAGGTCCCCCCGGGTCGGCGTAGGCCTGTCCAATCCCTCCGTTTTCCATGCCGTCCCCCGGCCGTGCTCGCTCCGAGCGCGGCACGGGAAACGTGTCTCCGGGCTTCGCCGGGGGCTCGTGAGGCCGGCGTGTGCCCGCTGTGAGTCATTGGCCTTCTTTCCCCTGTCTGTCTTGCCAAGGAGTGTCGAGTGAAGCGAACGTCCCCCCGTTGGTTCCGGTCGCGCGGAATGTTGGGCGCGCTCTTGCTGTCCCTGTCTTCGCCGTGGATGGCCGCGTGTAGCTCCGGCTCGAGTGCGCCCGAGCCCTCCGCGCCCGCCGAGCAGACGCAGTCCCAGGTCACCGTCTCCATCGGTGCGCAGGACATCTTCAGCCAGGCCGTGAAGGGCCGCGTCTCCGCCCAGGCCTTCTCCTACTCCGACGTCGCCAGCATCCGCGTCGACGTCTCCGAGCAGGGCACTGGCGGCCTGGTCATCTTCAAGAACTTCGACCTCTTCACCTCCGCTGGGGCGTGGACCGGGAAGCTCCCCTTCCTTCCGAAGGCCAAGGCCCTCAGCTTCTTCGCTCGCGCGCTCGACGCCTCCGGGAACCTCCTCTTCTCCGGCTCGCTTGACGCCACGCTGAACCTCGACTTCGAGACCGTCACCATCCCCCTGGCCCCCGCGAACAACAACGCGGTCATCTCCCTCCCTCGCATCCGAAAGATCAGCATCCCCAGTGCCTTCGCCTCTTCGCAGTCGGGCAACATCACCTTCGCGGTGGAAGCAACGAATGGCGAAGCGCTGCGCTACGCCATCACCTCCGCCGTCGCGGGCAGCGGCAGCTTCTCGCCTCTCAACGGCGCCATCACGCTGCAGAACACCGCGGGCGCCTTCGTCTCCCAGTACACGCCTCCCACGGTGTCTTCCGAGACGGTCTTCACCCACACCGTCACGGTGACCAACCCCGCGGGCCACTCCATCAGCACGACCTTCACCACGAAGGTGAAGCCTCCGGAGACCTCCAGCGGCGTCATCGACACCTCCGTCGCCGTCCTCTTCAACCCCGTCATCAACGGCCTCAACGGCCTGCGGGTCCGTGACACCCAGAACGTCATCTTCACGGCGGACGTGAGTGACGACGGTGCCCAGGACGCGCTCACCTACGCGTGGAGCTTCACGCCCGCCACGGGCACCACCTTCGACCCCGTGCCCGCGTTCACCGGGGACACCAACCCCTCCACGCTCCAGAACTACACCACCACCGTGCAGGGCGACCTGAAGCTCGCCGTGACGGACGGCAACAACGGCACCACCACGCTCACCTACAAGCTCACCCCGGATCAGTTCCCGGACAACCCCGTCGCCGAAGGGCCGCTGGATGGCATCAACAGCATCCGCAACGGCACCGCCCACACGTGTGCCTTGCTGAATGACGGCTCGGTGCGGTGCTGGGGCTACGGGGCCTACGGTCAGCTGGGCTACGAGAACACCCAGAACATCGGTGACAACGAACTGCCGTACACGGCCGGCGCGGTGAAGCTCCTCGGCAAGGCCACGAAGCTGGCGGCGGGTGGCAACCACTCCTGCGTGGTGCTGGACACGGGCCTGGTGCGCTGCTGGGGCCAGAACAACTTCGGACAGCTCGGCTACAACAGCACGCAGAACCTGGGCGACGGCGAGCCGGTGGCCAGCTTCGGCTACGTCAACCTGGGCGGTCCGGCCACGCGCATCGCGGTGGGCGCGGAGCACTCCTGCGCGGTGATGGCCACGGGCAAGGTGCGCTGCTGGGGCCGCAACCAGTACGGCCAGCTGGGCTACGGCCACGTCAACAGCATCGGTGATGACGAGCAGCCCTGGAGCGCGGGCGATGTGAACCTGGGCGGCGTCACCGCCACGGATGTCGTCGCGGGTGGCAACCACACCTGCGCGCTGCTCTCCAACGACAAGATGCTCTGCTGGGGCCTCAACAACTACGGTCAGCTTGGGCAGATCCACTACAACGACATCGGCGACAACGAGCTGCCCAACAGCCAGCCCGCGTTCGAGCCGGCCGGTCCGGTCTCACAAATCTCCGCCGGTGGGACCCACACCTGCGCCCTGCTGAAGACGGGGACCGTGCGGTGCTGGGGCCTCAACAGCTCAGGGCAGCTGGGCACGGGACAGGCCCTCAGCTACTCCCTGTTCAGGGACTCCGGGAGCATCGACCTGGGCACCAGCGCATTGCAGATCTCCGCCGGTTCCACCCACACCTGCGCCCTGCTCTCCACGGGCAGCGTGCGGTGCTGGGGCGCCAATGCCTCCGGCCAGCTCGGCGACGGCAAAACCGCGCTCCGGTCCACGCCGGGCCCGGCCGTGGACCTGGATGGCGCCACCGCGTACCAGGTGACGGCCTCGTCCGGAACCCACACCTGCGCGCTGCTCTCCACGGGCAAGGCGCGGTGCTGGGGCCAGGGCAACTACGGTCAGCTCGGCTACGGCAACACCAACAACATCGGTGACAACGAGCAGCCGAGCGCAGCGGGCGACATCAAGCTCCTGCCTCCCGCGCCGTAGTCGCTGACGTCCTCGCGGGCGCCCGCAGGACCGGGGCGCCCGCTTCTTTTTCCGGCCGCAATCCCTTCCGCCTTCAGGAGTGTTCCGTGCAGAGGTCATCCCCCCGTTGGTTCCGGTCGCGCGGCATGTTGGGCGCGCTGCTGCTGTCGCTGTCCTCGCCGTGGATCGCCGCATGTAGTTCCGGTTCGAGCGCGCCCGAGCCTTCCGCGCCCGCCGAGCAGACCCAGTCCCAGGTCACCGTCTCGATCGGTGCGCAGGACATCTTCAGCCAGGCCGTGAAGGGCCGTGTCTCCGCCCAGGCCTTCAGCTACTCCGATGTCGCCAGCATCCGCGTCGATGTCTCCGAGCAGGGCGCGGGCGGCCTCGTCATCTTCAAGAACTTCGACCTCTTCACCTCCGCCGGGGCGTGGACCGGGAAGCTCCCCTTCCTTCCGAAGGCCAAGGCCCTCACCTTCTTCGCTCGGGCGCTCGATGCCTCCGGGAACCTCCTGTTCTCCGGCTCGCTCGATGCCACGCTGAATCTCGACTTCGAGACCGTCACCGTCCCGCTGGCCCCGGCCAACAACAACGCGGTCATCTCCCTGCCCCGCATCCGGAAGATCAGCATCCCCAGTGCGTTCGCCTCCTCCCAGTCGGGCAACATCACCTTCGCGGTGGAAGCCACGAACGGTGAGGCGCTGCGCTACGCCATCACCTCCGCCGTCGCGGGCAGTGGCACCTTCTCGCCTCTCAACGGCTCCATCACGCTGCAGAACACGGCGGGCGCCTTCGTCTCCCAGTACACGCCGCCTACCGTGAGCACGGAGACGGTCTTCACCCATACCGTCACGGTGACCAACCCCGCGGGCCACTCCATCAGCACCACGTTCACCACGAAGGTGAAGCCTCCGGAGACCTCCAGCGGCGTCATCGACACCTCCGTCGCAGTGCTCTTCAACCCCGTTATCAACGGCCTCAACGGCCTGCGGGTCCGCGACACGCAGAACGTCATCTTCACCGCGGACGTGAGCGACGACGGAGCGAAGGAGGCGCTCACCTACGCGTGGAGCTTCACGCCCGCCACGGGCACCACCTTCGACCCCGTGCCCGCGTTCACCGGGGACACCAATCCCTCCACGCTCCAGAACTACACCACCGCCGTGCAGGGTGACCTGAAGCTCGCTGTCACGGATGGCGACAACGGCACCACCACGCTCACCTACAAGCTCACCCCGGATCAGTTCCCGGACAACCCCGTCGCCGAAGGGCCGCTGGATGGCATCAACAGCATCCGCACGGGTTGGGACCATGCGTGCGCGCTGCTGAATGACGGCTCCGTGCGCTGCTGGGGCTACGGTGCCTTCGGTCAGCTGGGCTACGAGAACACCCAGAACATCGGTGACAACGAACTGCCGCACACGGCCGGCGCGGTGAAGATCCTTGGCAAGGGGACGAAGCTCGCGGCGGGTGGCAACCACTCCTGCGTGGTGCTGGACACGGGCCTGGTGCGGTGCTGGGGCCAGAACACGTACGGGCAGCTCGGTTACAACAACAAGGACAACCTGGGTGACGGCGAGCCGGTGGCCAGCTTCGGCTACGTCAACCTGGGTGGCCCGGCCACGCGCATCACGGTGGGCGCGGAGCACTCCTGCGCGGTGATGGCCACGGGCAAGGTGCGCTGCTGGGGCCGCAACCAGTACGGCCAGCTCGGTTACGGGCACACGAACAGCATCGGTGACGACGAGCAGCCCTGGAGCGCGGGCGACGTGGACCTGGGCAACGTCACCGCCACGGATGTCGTCGCGGGCGACAACCACACCTGCGCGCTGCTCTCCAACGACAAGATGCTCTGCTGGGGCCGCAACGGCCTGGGACAGCTCGGGTACTCACACGTCAACCACATTGGTGACAACGAGCTGCCCAGCAGCCAGACCGCGTTCGAGGCCAAGGGGCCTGTCGCCCAGATCTCCGCCAGCCGGAGCAACACCTGTGCCCTGCTGAAGACGGGCAGCGTCATCTGCTGGGGCGACAACCTCAACGGACAGACGGGCAACAACCTCTACGGTGACTACATCTGGTACTGCGCCGAGCACCCGTCGACCCGCTGCTACTTCAACTACCTCGCCAACTCGACGACGGTGAACCTGGGCGGAACGACCGCCTTGCAGGTGACCTCCGGTGGCGAGCACGCCTGCGTCCTGCTCTCCACGGGCGCCACGCGGTGCTGGGGAAGCAACACCTACGGCCAGCTGGGTTACAGCAACACGACGGACCTGGCGGTCCCTGGAGGTCCCGTGAACCTCGGGGGTGCGACCGCCTATCAGATCAGCGCCTCGGGCAACGGCAGCACCTGCGCGCTGCTCTCCACGGGTAAGGCGCGGTGCTGGGGCAAGAACAACGCCGGGCAGTTGGGCCAGGGCAACACCACGGTCATCGGTGACAACGAGCTGCCGTCCACCGTGGGCGACATCCAGCTCCTGCCGCCCACGCCGTAGTTCCTGGATACTCGCGGGCGCCCGGTATCCTCCGGGCGCCCGCTTCGCTTTCCTTCCGTGTGAGCCATGACGAAGCCTGCCGCCCTCGCGCTCCTCCTGCTGTGCACCGTCGCCGCGTGCACCGCTCCGTCCTCCACGGGTGACACACCTCCGGGGTCCACGTCCGCCGTGACGTTCAACATCACGGCGGATGCCGTCGGCTCCGAATCCCAGACACGGCGTGCCCTGGCGGGCAGCACCTTCGCGGACGTGGCGCGCATCCGCGTCGACGTGGAGGACGCGGCCAGCCACAGCGCGCTGTTCTCCAACTTCGACCTGGTGCCCTCTCCCTCCGGGTGGTCCGGCACCATGCCGTCCCTGCCTCGCCACCAATCCCTCACCTTCATCGCGCGGGCCTACAACGGAAACAGCGCACTCCTCTTCCACGGCAGCACCACCCAGACGCTCATCGCGGACCGGGAGTCGGTGGCCATCACGCTGGCGCCCACCAACGACGGCGCGCCCATCACCCTGCCGCGCATCCCCCGCATCCAGCTTCCCGGCGAGTTCGTCTTCGGCCAGCCCGCCACCGTCACCTTCTTCGTCGAGGCCACCTCCGGCGAGTCCCTCACCTTCGCCCTCACCGCCGCGAACAACGGTGGTTCCTTCGTTCCCTCCAGCGGGACGTTCACGCTCACCGGGACCTCCGGCGCCTTCGTCGCCCGCTACCTGCCGCCCTTCGGCATTCCCAGCCCCACCGACTACACGCACTCGCTCACCGTCACGAACCCGGCGGGGCACTCGGTCAGCACCACGTTCGTGACACGCGTCCTTCCCGCGGATCAATCCACGGACTCGCTGGGCACCACCGTGCGCATCCTCTTCGCGCCCGTCGTCCAGGGCCTGGCCGCGTCCCGCCTCGCGGGCTCCTCCGACGTCGCGTGGTCCGCCACCGTGTCGGATGATCAACCCGCCCTCACGCTCGACTACGCGTGGAGCTTCATCCCGGACGCGCCCGTGACTCCCACCCCCGGCTTCACGACGCAGGCGAACCCCACCGTCCTCCAGCACTACGCGCCCTCGCTCCAGGGCCGGCTGTCCCTCCAGGTCACCGACGCCGCCGGGGCCCGCACCACCGCCACCTACCGCCTGGGCGCGCAGCAGTTCCCCGACGCGCCCTTGCAGACCGGCGGCCCCACCGACGTCGCCCAGCTGCGCGCCGGGGACAACCACACCTGCGCCCTGCTCAACGACGGCTCCGTGCGCTGCTTCGGCAGCGGCGCGCAGGGCCGGCTCGGCTACACCGGCACCGCCAACATCGGTGACGACGAGACGCCCGCGTCGAAGGGCCCCGTGCCCCTCGCTCCGGGTGAGAAGGCCGTGCAGCTGGCCACCGGCCTGGGCCACACCTGCGCCCTGCTCTCCACCGGCCGCGTGCGCTGCTGGGGCGCCAATGCCTCCGGCCAGCTCGGCCTGGGCCACTCACGCACCATCGGTGACGACGAACCCATCGCCAGCGTGGGCACCGTCGACCTGGGCGGCGCCCGCGCGCTGCGCATCACCGCGGGCGACCGCCACACCTGCGCGCTGCTCACCTCCGGCCACGTGCGCTGCTGGGGCGACAACACCCACGGCCAGCTGGGCCTGGGCCACACCGACACCCTGGGCGACAACGAGCCTCCGCCCACCACCGACGTCCCTGTCGGCGCCCCCGTGCAGGACCTGTTCGCGGGCGGCGACCACACGTGCGCCCTGCTCTTCTCCGGCCGCCCACGCTGCTGGGGCGCCAACGCCTACGGACAACTGGGTTACAACCGTGACGACGATGTCGGTGACACCGAGTTGCCGTCGTCAGCGGGTGACGTGGACGTGGGCGGCACCGCCGTGCAGCTGGCCCTGGGCACCCAGCACACCTGCGCCCTGCTGGACACCGGCGCCCTGCGCTGCTGGGGCGCCAATGCCTACGGCCAGGTGGGCAATGGCAACCCCGACTACGCCACGCCCCTCACTCCCGTGGCCCTGGGCTCGGGCCTTCGCGCCGTCCAGGTCGCCGCTGGCGCACAGCACACCTGCGCCCTGCTCGAGTCCGGCCAGCTCCAGTGCTGGGGCAACGGCGCCCGGGGCCGGCTGGGGTACGCCAACACACGCTCCCTCTCCGCGCCCGGCACCGCCGTCATCGACGTGGGCGGCGCCCCCGTCACTTCCGTCACCGCGGGCGGCCAGCACACGTGCGCCGTGCTCTCCTCTGGCCGTGCGCTGTGCTGGGGCTTCAACACCTCCGGACAGCTTGGCTACGGCCACGTGCGTGCCATCGGAGATGACGAGGCACCCGCGCTCGCCGGGGGCATCCTCCTCGTGTCGCCCTGACACCGCGCACAGGAGGGCCCTGATGCCTGGCTGCCTGCCCTCCAGGCCCGGGCGGGCGCTTCCGGAGCGGGTTGCCGGACACAGGGGACGATGACGAACCTCCTCCGACGGAGGGAATCCTTCATGGCCAGCAACGACAAGCGTCCCGCACCCACGCAGCCCGCCGAGGATTTCTACGGGCGTCCGACAACTCCGCGGCAAGACAGCGAACCCCAGCGCGAAGGCCAGGGCTCCACACCCTCCACGCCTCGCGAGGAGCAGAGGCCCCAGCGCCCCGACACCGAAGAGGAAGACGACGAGCGCGAGCCCCGCCGCGAGCTGACCGAGGCCGACGAGAAGGGCATCCACCCGCGCGCCGAGGACGACGACGACGACAACCGCGACTTGCGCCTCCACGACGCCAGCGGCCTGCGTCCGTATGACCCTCGCGAGCGCGCCCCGGGGGCATCGCTCGACGACATGCCGGACGGCGACGGCCCTCGCAGCGACGCGGGCACCAACCCGGTGTCCGACGTGTACCGCTACGGCCACCCGGACCGCATGCCCGACCGCGAGCGCTGAAGCGCTCCGTCGCGCCCGGCCCCGTCCAAACCTGTCCGACTGTCGGACAGGTTTCCCAGGGCGCGCCCGGAAACACCGAGGGCCAGGAACCGGGCTTTGCGCCCCGTCCTGGCCCTTCGTCACGTCCGGATGCCCGCGGCCCTGGGGCCCGTCAGCCCACGCGGCGCGGGGCGTGATCCAACCGGTGCGCGTCCACCCACGCATCCGCCTGCGCCATCGTGTCCACGAAGACCGTGTCGAAGCTGGCCGCGTGGCCGGTGAGCAGCATGGCCACGGACATGGCCTTGCCCACCACGCGCTGAGACAGGTCGGACCCCACGTACACCACCGAGCGCATCCACTCCGCGCGCACGTTGTTGGCCAGGTACTTGCGCGACTCGGCCGGCAGCTCCGAGCCCGGCACCTCCGCCACCAGGTAGAACGGCCCCTGCGCCGCCATCTCCTCGTAGACGCGCAGCGCCCACTTCGCGTCCTGCAGCCCCACGACGCCCGTGTACTTCGTGTGCAACACGTCTGGCGCCGTCATGCGGATCCGGTGCGCGCCACACGTCCACTCGCGAATCTGTTGCTCCATGCGGTCCTCCCCCCGGCTACTGGAAAGAACCCTACGCCTGAGCCCTCCGGTCCAGGGAAGCGCCCCTGCCCTTCCGTACAAGCTCCGGCTGTCCATTGGATGTCAGACCCCCTCTGTACTGTGTACCCATTCCGACAGCCATTCAGAGGGGGAAACACCATGACGGAAACCCGTGAACTGCCGCGAGTCTCGGTGAACAAGCTGGGCGAGTACCTGGTCGCCACGCCCGCCCGCCGCAAGCGCATCATCCACGACCAGAAGCACCCGCCGGATGCCCAGTACCTGCGCTATCCGGAGGCGTCCCACGCCATCACGGACTTCCTCTGCCGGGGCCTGGACCTGAACGTGCTGCGGGAGTCCCAGCGCCGGTTCGCCTGCGCGGTGCCGCAGACGGAGTTCGAGGCGCAGCGCATGCAACTGTGCTCGGAAGCGCTGGAGCGCTTCGCGGACCTGGTGCCCTGGTTGGATTTGGACGACGCCATCATCAGCGCGGTGGGCGCGGAGCCGCCCGTGCTGGAGATGGCCGGCGTCACCATCAGCGTGCGCCCGGAGGTGGTGGTGCAGCGGCTGGACAAACACGGCAACCCGCGCGTGGGGTTGATGAAGCTCTACTTCTCCAAGACGCACCCGCTGGACGAGCGCAGCGGCCAGTACATCGGCACGCTCTTGCAGCGCTTCGCGGAGCAGCACCTGTGCCGGCTGGGCCCGGCGGACCACCGGCTGATGACCGTGGTGGACGTGTTCGCGGGCTCGCTGTTCGTCGCGCCGCGCGCGCACATCCGCCGGCTGGGCGACGTGGTGCTCGCGTGCGAGGAGATCGCCGAGCGCTGGGCCGTCCACTGAAGGACGCCCGAGCGCGCCTTCAGCGCGGCGCCGGTTCCTGACGGCGCCGGTGGGACTCCAGCCACGCGCGGGCCTGGGCCTCCGAGTCCACGAACTCCGCCTCCACCTTCGTGTCGCCGACGAAGTTGACGACCGCCACGAGCGCGCGCAGCACCTCGCGATGCGTGCGCTTGGCGCCGAAGAAGCAGACCGCGCGGAACCACGCGGGGCGCACGTGTTTGGCCAGGTACTTGCGCGGCGCGACCGACAGTCCCTCGGAGCTGCTCAGGTCCACGACGAGGTACAGGGGCTTGTCCGGGCCCGCCCCCAGCTCGTGGAACACGTCCACCAGCTCCCGCACATCCGTCTCTGAAAACGCTCCCCGGACCTTGGTCCAGAGGATGTCGGAGGCCTCCAGCGAGACACGCTGTGTCCCGAAGACCCACTCCCGCAGCACCGCCATGCCCTCTCCCACGCAGAGGGCAGCAGGGTACCCAAAACCCAGGGCCCGTCACCAGTCCGTGACCCCTTCTTTCCGAGGGAATCCGCCCGTCCAACCCTCCGGGTCACGCGCACGCGTACGCCACGTGTCCTTCCGGGCCGGGTCATTCCTCGCACGTCGCGTCATGGCGATGGAATGTGGCCGTTGTGTCACGGGCGGGTCAGCGCGAAGCAGGGCCCCGGCGGGGCGTGGGCGGAAAGCCGCTATGCTCGTGGAGCGGGCGGCCAGACGGACGGCCGCCCCTGGGCGCATCCCCGGCCGGTTGTCGGGACGCGCTTCCTTGCTCACCGTGAAGGGTCGCGCCGCTGGCGCGGAGGATGGGAGCGTGGTGCTGGAGTCCTTGTGGAGCAGACGCGCCGTGCTCGTGTCGGGCAAGGGCGGCGTGGGCAAGACGACGCTCTCCGCGACGCTGGCGGTGGCGGCGGCGCGCGCGGGCCGGCCGGTGCTGCTGGCGGAGCTGTCCCCGGACGAGGGCGGCCCGTCCACGCTCGCGGGGCTGGTGGGCGCGAAGGAGGCCGGGCCGCGCGTGGTGCCGGTGGGGCCGAACCTGTCCTTCGTGCGCCTGTCCGCGCAGGAGGGGCACCGGCTGTTCCTGGAGGAGACGCTGCCCGTGAAGTGGCTGGCGGAGGCCGCGCTGCGCTCCCGGGCGCTGCGGCGCTTCCTGGAGGCGGGCCCCGCGCTCAAGGAGATGGGGCTGATGTTCCAGCTCCTGGCGCTCCTGCGTCTCACGCACCCGGACGGCCGCAGGGTGCACCCGCTCACGGTGGTGGACCTGCCCGCCACGGGTCACGCGCTGGCGCTGGCCACGCTGCCGCGGAGCATCCTGTCGCTGATGCCGGGCGGGCCCGTGGGACGCGCGGTGCGTGAAGGGCTGGACCTGCTCCAGGACCCCGTGCGCACGGGCGTGGTGCTCACCACGCTGCCGGAGCCCCTGCCGGTGAGCGAGACGCTGGCGCTGGTGGGCGAGCTGAAGGAGGTGGGCCTGCCCCTGTCCGCCGCGGTGCTCAACCGCATGCCGGAGGACCCCTTCACGCCGGAGTCGCGCGCGGCGCTGGAGCGGCTGCTGGAGACGCACGGGCCGCACCGGGGGCAGCGGGCGCTGGAGCGGCTGGAGCGCGCGCGGCTGGCCCGGCAGCGGCTGGCGGCGGGCGTGAGCGTGCCCCACTGGGGCCTGCCGGAGCTGGCGTTGACGGGCGCGGCGCTGGTGGAGCGGCTGGCGGAGCTCCTGGAGTCCTCACTCGAAGGAGCCGCGTCCCGCGGCGGCCGGGAGGCCACGCCATGAACCTGGACGGCATGCTGCGCGACAAGCGGATCCTCGTGCTGTGCGGCGCGGGCGGCGTGGGCAAGACGACGACGGCGGCGGCGCTGGGCGTGGCCGCGGCGCGTTCGGGGCGCAAGGTGCTGGTGCTCACCATCGACCCGGCGCGGCGGCTGGCGGAGGCCATGGGGCTGAAGGAGAACGGCGCGGAGCCCACCAGCGTGCCTCCGGAGCGCCTGTACGCGGACGGTCCGCGCGGCGAGGGCCGGCTGGACGTGTGGATGCTGGAGCCGCGCATCGTCTTCGAGCGCATGGTGCGCCGGATGTCCGCCACGGAGAGCGCCGCGCGCACCATCCTGGAGCACCGCCTGTACCGCTTCCTGTCGGAGCTGGTCGCGGGCGTGCAGGAGTACGCCGCCGCGGAGGCACTGGACGGCTTCATCGCGGAGGGCCACTACGACCTCATCGTCCTGGACACCCCGCCCAGCCGCCACGCGCTGGACTTCCTGGACGCCCCGGGCCGGCTGTCGCGCTTCCTGGACGAGCGGATCATCTCCCTCTTCGGTCCGGACTCAGGCCGCACGGGCCGGCTGTGGCAGGGCGCGCAGGCGCTGGTGGGCAAGGTGCTGGACGGCATCTTCGGCGGCGGCTTCGCGCAGGAGATGCGCACCTTCGTCGCCGCCTTCGGAGGCCTGTTCGCCGGCATCCGCATGCACTCGGACCGGCTGCGTGAGCACCTGTCGTCGAAGGACGCGGCGTTCCTGCTCGTCACTTCGCCGGAGGCCGCCGCGCTGCGCGAGGCCACCTTCTTCCAGGAGGCGCTCCAGGCCAAGGGGCTGCCCTTCGCGGGCTACGTGCTCAACCGCAGCTGGGCGCGGGACGACGGTCTGGCCCCGGCCGCCGCGCTGAAGCCGCACGCGAACAACGCCGCGGACACGGACGCCGTCAGCGCGCTGGAGCACCTGGCGGGCGTGGAGGACGCGCGCGCGACGGCCCACCGCTCGGTCCTGGCGAGGCTGGCCGAAGGGCTGCCCCGGGGCGCGCTGGCCATCGCCGCGCCGGACGCGGGCGCGGACCTGGAGGACTTCCGGGGGCTGGTGCACCTGGGAGACGCGCTCACCGTCGTCTGACGTCCCGCTCGGGCTGCATTTCGCGCCAGGGCGGACGGGCGAGCGGCGCCGCGCCTGGCCGGCTGGAGCTTTGCGCGTCCGGGCCCGCTTCCCATGTTCGCAAGTCGAGGAGGCTTGCGACGCACATGGGCACCAAGGACTACAGCAACGGAAACGGCAGGCATGACCTGGGGCGCGCGGACATCTCCACGCCTCCCACCGACGCCATGGCCACGCACCGCTCACCGGACGTGGCGCCGCCGGGCTCGCGCGAGCGCGCGGAGTCCGACGTGAGCGGTTGGAGCCCCGCGCGCGACGAGCCACCCGCCGACCGTCAGGGGCGCTTCCACCGCGCCGCCGCGTGGCGCATGGGCCGCGTGCGCACGGACGTGGACGACACCGGGATGTGGCGCAAGGACCGCGAGGGCGAGCGCGACGGCGGCACCACCGGCCCCTACGGCCGCGACGACCGGGACGTGCGCTACGCCAACGGCGCGGGCCCCCGGCGCACCCAGGGCGAGGACACCGTCCAGGAGATGCCCCCCGAGCGCGCCGACTACCGCGAGTGGGACCGCAGCGGCTACGGCGGGGAGGAGCCCCTGTTGCGCGACCGCCCGCGCCGCGCGTCACCGGCGCCGCGCGAGGACCCGAACCTGCGCGAACGGCTGGCCCCCAGGCGGGAGGAGACCTTCCCCCTGGATCCGAGGCTCCGCGCCTCCCGCGACACGTCCACCGCGTCCGACCCTTCACGCCGCCGCTGGAGGCGCGAGCCGCTCACCGCACGCGACATCATGACCCGCCAGGTGCGCACCGCCCGCCGCGACAGCTCCCTGCGCGAGGTGGCGCAGTTGATGCGGGACGAGGACTGCGGCGTGGTGCCCATCGTGGACGCGGAAGGGCAGCTCCTGGGACTGGTCACGGACCGCGACCTGGCGCTGCGCGCCTTCACCGGTCAGCGCGCCGTGGACGGCCTGCGCGCCGCGGACGTGATGACGGAGGAGCTGGAGGCGGTGTTGCCGGAGGAGGACCTGCACGGCGTCATCGAGCTGATGGGCCGCCGCCAGGTGCGCCGCATCCCCGTGGTGGAGCCCGACGACCGGCTCGTGGGCATCATCGCGCTGGGGGACATCGCCAGCCGCGCGGACCAGGACGAGGAGCTACAGGAGGCACTGGAGCGCATCTCGTCCCGGCGCTCGTTCTGGAGCCGGCTGCGCTGAAGGCTGACCCGTGAGGACGGGAGGCGAGCATGGCCTCCCGTCCCGCGACACGTGCTTCAGGCGAAGCTGACGACCACGCCGGACGCGTCCGCCGTCGCGGTGAACGTCTTCAGGTTCACCGTCGCCGCGCCTCCGGGGTCGACCACGCCCGTCTTGCTGAACGTGGACGCGTGGCACGGGCAGAGCAGCTCGTCGATGCTCGCCTCGAAGTCCACGGTGCAGCCCTGGTGCGTGCAGACGGAGTCCACGGCGGAGTAGGTCCCGTCCTCCAGCTTGAAGACGAAGATGCGCTTGCCGTAGCCCCTGGGCCGGCCGCTCACCATGCCCCCTGTGTTCTGGAGGTCCGGGAACTCCTCGAAGGTCAGCGCCAACTTGCCGCCCACCACTGCGGGGAAGTTGGGATCACCGTCCAAGATGTTGATGCTCAGCACCTGCGTGCCCGCGTTGTACGTGCACACGTACTGAGTGAGCGGCACCGTCGCGGGCGCCTGCGTCACCGTGCCGTCGAGCGCGAACTTCGACAGGTGGCAGGGGCACACGGCCTCCTTCCCGTCGAAGCCCATGGGGCAGCCCACGTGGGTGCACGTGGCGGACAGCACCGCGTAGGTGCCCGCCGTGGGGTGCATCACCAGCAGGTTCTCCTGCCCGGACTCCTTCGGGAAGCGCAGCGTCACCGCGCCGCCCTCGCGGGACAGGTCCGGGTAGCGCTGCACCACCAGCGACACGAGGCCGTCCTCGCCGGGCATGGGCACGTCCAGCACCGGCGCGGGGTCGATGTTGGGCGCGCACGCGGGCGGAATGCCCGCGACCACCACGCCCGTTCCCAGCAGCTTCTTGAAGAAGTCCCGACGCGACGAGCTCACGTGCCCTCCGTGAAGACGAGGTGCGGCTCCAGCACCAGCTCGTCTTCCACCTTCACGAGCAGCAGCGTGGGCCGTTCGATGTTGTAGCCCTCCAGGCTGATCTTGAAGGACCCGTCCGCCGTCACCTGCTTCTCGGAGTCGAACTTCACCGTCATGGGGATTTCGACGTCCTTCGTCACGCCGTGGAAGGTCAGCTTGCCCTTGAGGGTCACCGGCACGCTGCCCGGGAAGGTGGCGGGCGGCTTCACGCCGGTGCCCACGGCCTTCACCTCCACCAGCGGGTACTTGGCGGCCTCCGTCACCTCCAGCATGTGCGTGTCGCGGTTGGAGTTCTGCGAGTCGAAGTCCTTCACCTGCGCGCGCACTGCCACCTGGATGGTGCCGTCCGGCTTCAGCACGGCCTTGCCCTCACTGGGCGGCGCCTTGCCGGACACGGTGTGCATCTTGTGGATGAGCTTGTAGGTGAGAGAGCTGGCGTCCTTCTTCACCGAGTACATCTTCGCGTTCTGCGCGGCGGCGGGCAGCGCGAGCAGCAGGGCAGCGGAAAGAACGAGTCGTCGAGCAATCACGGCGTCCTCCAGAGGGGGATACGTCTTGTCTCCGCACAACGGCCGGCGCACGGAGACATTCACGACAGGGGGGTCGGGTCAGAAAGTGAGCGTGACGATGCCCGCGGCGACGCAGCCCAACGTGGCATAGCCCACCACCTGGTGCGCGGTGGCGTACTTCGGCTCCGTGATCTCGCCGTAGCTGTGGGTGGCCAGGATGCCCAGCACCGCCTGGGCAATCATCCCGGCGGTCGCCAGGCTCATGAAGATCTTGTGGAACGTCACCGTGTCCCACTGGAACGGGCGCTCCACCGGATCCGGAGCCAGCAGGCCCAGCGTGCCCACGGTGGCGAACAGCACCGACGTGCCGATGACGACGCCCCGGTGCCAGGCAAGCAGCGTGCGATCATCCCCGCCGCCCCGGAACGACTCGTTGAACTGGAGCTGCCCCAGCACGGTGGCCGCGGTGAGGCCGCCCGCCATGGCCAGGCCCAGGCCCTGGTGCAGCTTGAGCATGGTGCGGCGCGTCTCCAGGTCCTTCTGGAGGTCCGGGTCCAAGAGGCCCGCGGACGCCTCCGCCTCCGGGGTGAGCAGGTCGAAGTCCAGGCTGGGCTCGGAGGACGGCGTGGTGCCGGAGTCCTGCGGCGCGGCGGAGCCCGTCGAACCAGACTCCGGCGTGGCGGACACGGGCGGCGTGACGTCCGGCGTCACCGGCGCCGCGGGCGCGGCTTGCTGCGGCGGAGGCGGTGCCGGCGGGGGCTGGCGCTTCGCGGGTTTGCGCTTCGCCGCGGCGACCATCACGGGGGCGTCCGGCGCGAGGGCCGCGCCTGCGGGGGAGGCCGCCAGGAGCATGACGGCCAGGAGGGGAGAAATGACGCGAGTCATCATGGGGTTCCCGGGGGACGACGCGGCCCGTCGAAAAAAGGGGGGGCCATGCCTTCCCAGGCTACTCCGGCTCGCGGTTTGGGTGCACGGAAGTGCACACAGGGTCCGGGTGAGCCTTGAGCTGTCGGCATGTCCCTGTATGGCCACAGCCATAAGAACCCCAGGGACCGCCAGAAGTCGCGTCTGTGTCAGGCCGGTGTCGTCGAGGGCACCTGCGAGCGGGGCGCGGTGCCGTGCGCGAGCTCCTGGCCCAGGGCGTGCGGGTCGAAGTAGGCGAAGAAGCGGCGCACCCGGTCTCCGTCCCACTCGATGATGGAGACGCCCTCATAGGCGATGGCGGCCCCGTTGCGCCCGGTGCCCTGCGTCTCCCATTCGAGGGCCACGCGGTCACCGGATTCGATCATGTTGCGGAAGGTGGACTTCACCTGGCCAAAGGTGCCCTTGTATTCGGTCCAGAAGCGGCGGGCGCCGTCGAGGCCGGAGAAGACGTTGGGTGAAGCGACGTTGCTCACCTGCGCATCGTCGGCGAAGAGGGCGACCATCGGCTCGATGTCGCCGTGCTCCTCCAGTTTCAACAGTGCGTCCACGAACCGCTGCGCTCGTTCCATCGGCATCGGGTGTCCTCGCTCGTCGCGAAAGAGAAATCAGGGGTGTGCCCGGGAAGGGTGCGCACGCGAGGGGGAGGTGGCCTGTCATCGGCGGCCGCTCCCTCGTCCTCCGGACGGAGGCAGCACCCCCTTGCTCCCGGGTGGCCCGGTGATGGAAGACGGACGCCGTCATGTCCCAGGACGCCCACCGCCCCGAGCCGCCGTCCAACGCCCCGAGGAAGCAGTCCTGGCAGGAGGCCGAGGCGGCCCTGCTGGCCCTGGTTCCCCCCGTGGCGGTGGAGGGTGAGGCGGAGGGAGCGGCCAACGCCCCGGCTCCCCAGGCCGTGGAGCACTCGCCGCCCGGCTGGGGCACGGCGTTCTTCGTCGCGCTGTGCGCGCTGTACCAGCTGCGCCGGGTGATGCCGCTGGCGAACGTGACGCCGTGGGACTTCGAGGCGCTGTTCTCCAAGGGCTCCGGCACCGTGGCGTTCCTGGTGCTGTTCCCCTCACTGGTGTCGCTGTGGGGCATCGCGAGGGGCGACCTGAAGCGTCAGGCCAGCGGGTCGGTGTGGCTCGTGCTCCAGGCGGTGGTCTGGGCGTTGATGGCCGTGGTGGCCCTGTTCAAGGGGGAGTTCGTCACGGCGCTCCTGATGCCGTGGCACCTGGCGCTGGTGTGCGCCATCCAGATGTACACGTTGGATCCGCCGCCGCTGGAGGCCCCGGTGCCACCGCGCGCGCCGCCACCTCCGCCCACCGTGCGGCCCGCCACGCCCGAGGACCGGGACGCCATCGCGGGCCTCCAGGACGCGGCGCTCGCGCGGCGGCCCACGACCTTCGAGTCTCCGCTCGAAGGCGAGGAGGACGGACGACACCCGGTGCTGGTGGCGGAGGAGGACGGGCGCGTCGTCGCGTATGCGGCCACCCGCGCCTACAGCTCGCGCGAGTGCTACGCGGGCGTGGCGGACTTCAGCCTCTTCGTGGCGAAGGACGCCCGGGGCCGGGGCGTGGACGCGCTGCTGCTGGAGGCGCTGCTGAAGGCCGCGGAAGGCGCGGGCTTCCACAAGCTCACCACCTGCGTCCTCGCGGACCAGGAGCACACCCGGAAGCTGTTCGAACACCAGGGGTTCACCACGGTGGGCACCCACGCGAAACACGCGCGAGTGGACGGCGCGTGGCACGACGTGGTGGTGGTGGAGAAGGTCCTGAGCTGACGCGTCCGGGGGGGCCACGGACACTGTCTCCTCATGGCACCCGAGGACAGGGGGTGCCCCTCTTGCTCGCGGGCCTCCCGCCGGAGGATGACTGTCCTCCAGGAGCACCCATGTCCCAGGAAGCCCTCCGTTCCGCGCCGTCACCCTCCTCCGTCGACGAGGCGCCCGCGGACGTTCCCGAGTCCATCGCGGCGGAGTCGTTCCCGCCGCTGACGTTCCTGCTGGAGGAGGTGCGCTCGCCGGGGATGGTGCGCGCGGACATCGACGCGCTCATCGTGGGTCTGGGCCGTCCGCCCGCGCCGGACGAACCGCCGCGGGAGCGGGCGGATCTGCTGCTGGGGCTCCTGGACCGGAGCAACCCGGTGGGGGACTACACGGGTTCGGGCGGGATGAAGGTGCGGCACGCGGCGAAGGAGTCCCTGCTCGCCATGGGCTATCCGTACGCGATGGAGCTGCCGCCCGACCTGCTGGAGACGAAGGGCGCTGACGGCAGGGCGGCGGGGCTGACCGCGGGCAACGTCACCCTGGCGGTGGGGAGTGCGCTGTACCAGTCGGCGGGCCTGGTGACGGTGTGGTTCTTCCTCGAGTACTTCGGGATGCCGGCGGCGCCCGAGGTGACGTTCGGCATCGGCGCGGTCCTCTGGCTCTTCACCGTGGCCTCCCTGGTGGGCCACCACTCACGGTCGCGGGACCTGCAGTCCATCAGTTCGGTGGTGCTGTGGGCGGCGGCGGTGGTGTGGACCCTCGTCGCCCTCCCGTTGGCCCTGTTCACGAATGGCGTGGCCCTGCTCTTCGTCCCGTGGCACCTCTCGCTGTGGACCGCCATCGCCCTGCGCCCGGAAGCCGAGGCGGAGGAGGCGCCGGCGAAGAGCTCGACGCAGTCCTCGCCATGACCGTGCGGTAGTCAGCGCCGGGCGTCCTGGGCCCACTCCTCGCGCGTCCAGCCCTGCCGTTCATAGAGGGCCCGGCGCTCCGAGGGCAGGGCCTCCCAGGCGACGCCGGGGTCCAGGTCCTTGGGGCGGCTGAAGAGGCCGGGGATGTCGTCGCGGACGGCCTGGGCGGCACGCTCGGGGGTGAGGCCGCGAATGCCGTAGCTCAGCTTGAGGCCGGCGTGGCTCTGGCTTTCCTTGTGGGAGGCTTCGAAGGAGACGCCGCCGCCGAACTCCGCGGTGCGAGGGTTGAGGGACGCATGGGCACGGGCATGCGGGCCCGCCTTCAGGGACAGCTCCACCTTGCCCTCCGAGTCGCGGCTCACGCTGGCGATACCCAGCTCCAGTTGGAGTTGGGCCTCCGTCTTGCCGTGAGCGTCCATCATCACCTCCAGGCCCAGGGGGCCAGCCTTCGAGGCGATGCCCGCCTGCGTCTGGAAGTCGGTGGTGCCGCGCGCGGAGACATGGGCCGTGCGCTTGAACTGGAGCATCTCGAGGGACGCGCTCGCTTCGGCGGAGACGAAGGCACCGGCGGGACGTTCGCCGGAGAGGACCTGCGCGCGGGCGGTGACGGTCTCGTAGGCCTGGACGAGCGAGTGTTGGGGGCGTCCCAGGCCGGCCTTCCATTCGGACTCGTAGCGTTCGCGCTGGGGGTCGGACCAGGAGAGGCCGAGCGACGTCTCACGCAGGTCCAGAGACTGAGGAGGCCCGAGCGTGCGAAGGGCCTGGAGACTGCCGGCCTGGGCCACGGCGTCGCCGTAGCGTTGCAGGTATGCGTCATAGGCGACGACAGCGGCACGGCCCGTGTCGGTGGCGTGGGCGTTCACCGCGTCGCGAAGGGCAGCGGGCAGCTTCGGATCATTGACGAAGGTCTCCGGGCGTCCAGGCATGCCGAGCGGTCCCTCCACTCCACCCGGGCGCCGCGAGAGGACGCCGTTGGACGCAGCCTGTTCGAGGAAGGCCTGGCGCGACGGAGCATCCATCCGGGACACGTAGGTGGAGAGCAGCCCGTCACGGTCCATGCGCTCCAGCGTGGCGCGGTACGCATCGCGAGGCACGGAGCCGAGCGCATCATGCGTGGCCTTCACATCGCTGTCGGTGAGGAAGGGGTTGGACAGGCTGCGCGTCAGGTGCGAGCGGACCGAGGCATAGACGTCCTCGGGAACGGGAGCGGAGGGGGAACGCAGCCTGCCGCCCATGGCCGCGAGCTCGCGCGCGGATACGGCGGGACCTTCCGCGTGCGTGGAGGGACGGGGTACGGAAGGGGCAACGGAGGGGCCGTCATAGGGCCGCAGTTCGTTGCGCGAGGGCGAGGACGCACTGCTCTCACTGACGGAGGTCCTGCGGGACGCGGTCGTGCCCACGCGGAGTTCGGGCGCGGGTGCATCGGGTTCGGGAAGCGTGGGCTCAGGGGACAGGGGACTGCTACCGGGCGCATCGATTCGGGACATCAGGCTCGCTCCGAGGAAGGAGGAGCCCGTGCCCTGTGCAGTTGGTGCGCCACGGTCAGGTGCCCGGAATCACAGGCACCCGTTCGCCTCCATGCGCCCGGGCACGGGACCCGGGTCCCGCGCCCCAGACGGGCTCAGCCCAGCACGTCCTGCGCGCGGCGGTAGTACATCTCGCGGCTCGCGAGGCCGTTGTAGCCGCCGTTGATGCGGCGGGTGACTTCACGGAAGTTGCCCGCGTCCGCGTAGCTGTTCAGGTTGCGCGACTGCCAGTACCAACCCGCGATGCGGAACGCGACGTCCGGATCCTTCGCGCGCTCCGGGTTCCCTTCCAGGTCGATACCCAACGCCTTGCCCGCCGCACGGTAGTTCGCGCGGCCCGTCAGCTGGATGGGACCCCGGCCCTTGTAGCGCTTGCCGTCTCCAGGCTGCGTGTTGCCCAGGTCCTTGCGGCCCTCGTACGCGGCGCCGGAGGCGATCTCCTCCATGTAGCGCAGCTCGCCGCTCTCATGCGCCAGCTGCGCCAGGAACATCTCCTTGCGCCGGGGCGTGTTGATGTTCGCCTCCGCCATCGCCTTGTTCAGGTGCGGCAGGTACTGCTCCGCCTTCGCCTGCGACAGGTTCGGCATGATCCGCCGCAACTGCGCCACCGTCACCCCACCCTTCCCACCCGACGTGACCGGCGTCCCAC
>NZ_RAWN01000391.1:0-2850 GCF_003668895.1 Corallococcus sp. AB045 | reverse complement strand
TATAAGAGACAGGGCGGCAGCGGACCCGGATGCCGTGTCCGCTGCCGCCTCGAAGGAGGCCTCTCCGCGCGCGTCGTCTCCGGGCGCGGCTGGCAGCGTTCCGCCATGGGGCGGGGGATGGGTCGGGTCTCGCGTCATTCGCCTCGTAAGGGCAGCCGTCTAGCACGCATCCTCCCACCCATGGGGGTCGCGCTTAAGGACATTCTTCAGGGACGTCGGGGGTTCGCATGGGCCCCCCTGCCCGCCCTCCGTGCGCCCGCTGCCCAGGGGAAAGGCGCTACTCCTGGGTAACACCCAGACCCCAGGCGACGCCGGGTCCAGGCCGCAGGAGGGGCCCCAGGGCAGGCAGGCAGCCGAGCTCAACGGCCCGGCGCTTCAGGTGGGTGGCTTCAGGGTGCGCCCCTTATGGGTCCGGGGCAGCGCGTGGGAGATGAGCGACACGTAGTCCACCGCCTGCACGCGTGGTGGGGGGGGCTGCGTGCCCAGCGCGGCCAGGCGCTTGCTGAACGCGGCCAGGATGTCCGGCATGGGGCGCATGGCCTTGAGCAGCGCGTTGGGCCCCTCCATCGCCTGGGACAGCGCGATGGCCGCCTGCTGCAGCGGAAGTCCGCGCCTGAGCAGGTCCTGGAACGAGTTCGACAGCGTGATGATGTTGTGCCCCGCCGTCTGCACCATCTCCACGGCGATTTTCAGCACCTGCGGCGCCGTGAGGTGGCCGTCCGCCAGCAGCACCAGCGCCGCCTGGAAGTAGTTGAAGATGGGCACCACGCGCGGGCCGTAGGGCGTGAAGTGCGCGGGCGGCGTCAGCCTGTCCAGGTGGATGAAGATGCGCCGCACGGGGTCCGCGATGGGAATCTTCTTCCACGCCTCGTGCACCCGCGCGGCGTCGTCCGGGTACACCCCGCCCGCCTCCAGCACCTGGGCCAGCACGCGCTCGTCCACCCGGCCCGCGATGAGGTCCGCGTAGAGCGAATAGATGAACGCGTCCGCCTCCGCGTCGTCGCCGAAGAGCACCTCTTCCGCTTCCACCGGCGCGTTGACGCGGCTCTCCAGGATGGCGGGCAGCTTGTAGCCCACCTGTCCGCGCAGGGCCCGGAAGCGCCCGCGCAGCAGGTTGCCCACGTTGTCCTTGAGGACGAACTCGTCCCACTGGATGCCGTCCAGCTTGAGCTTCTCCTCCAGCACCGCGCGCATCTGCTTGGGGCTGCCGGACACGATGCACAGCCGCGAGTCCCCCTGCTCCGCCAGCTCGCGGATGAGCGCGGACGCGCCCGGGATGGCGACCTTCTCATGGGCCTTCTGGAACGCCGTGCGGAACAGGTCGCGCAGCGACTCGAAGTCCGTCTGGAGGTACGTCTTGTCCAGGTCCCACCGGTAGATGCGGCGCGGGGGGCGCGGGTCGATGCGGTCCGGCAGGCTCACTTCGCCAGGCCCTCCTGGATGGCGGTGCCCAGCTCGTTCGCCACCGCCTTCGCGGCCACCTTGCCCGCGTTCGCGATGGCGCGCGCCTTGGAGCGGCCGTGCGCCTTGATGAAGATGCGGTCGAACCCCAGGATGGGCGCGCCGCCGTACTGCTCCCAGTCCGTGATGTCCTTCAGCCGCTCGATGCCGGAGGACAGCATGGCCAGGCCCGCGCGCCAGCGCAGGCTCTCCTTGTAGGCGTACTGGGCCAGCTCCATCACCGTGTCGTGCACGCCCTCCAGCATCTTCAGGCACACGTTGCCCACGAAGCCGTCCGTGACGATGACGTCCACCGTGCCGCGCGGAATGTCGATGCCCTCCACGTTCCCCGTGAAGTTGAGCCCCGCCATCTGCGACAGCCGCTGGTGCGCCTCCACCACGCGCGGCGGGCCCTTCTGCGGCTCGACGCCGTTGGACAGGAGCGCCACCTTGGGCCGCTCGTTGCGGGAGATGATGCGCGCGTAGGCGCTTCCCATGACGGCGAACGCCACCAGGTCCTCCGCGGTGGCCTCCACCGTGGCGCCCACGTCGAGGATGAGGCTGAACGGGTCCTGCTTCGCGCCTCGCACGCCCCGCGTGGGGTACACCGTGGCCAGGGCCGCGCGGCGCACGCCGGGAATCAGCTGGAAGTGGCGCTTGCACGCGAGCACGCCCGCGCCCGTGTTGCCCGCGGAGACGAGCGCATGCGCTTCCCCCTCCGCCACCAGCCGGGCGGCCACCGCCACGGAGGACTCGGGCTTGCGCGCCAGCGCCTCGCCGGGCTTCTCGTCCATGCCCACGTAGTCACCCGCGTGGTGCACGGAGATGCGCTCCCCGTTGTGCTTGATGCCCGCCAGGGCCTCGTCGATGACCGGCCGGTCCCCCACGAGCAGCGCGTGGATGTGCGGAGACTCCAGCGAAAGCTGGGCGGCGCCTCGCACCACCTCCGCCGGGCCGTGATCGCTCCCCATCACGTCGAACGCGATGGTGATGTGCTGCGGCTTGCCCACCATGGTCCCCATCCTATGAGCTTTGCTCCGCGCCTGCTCCCGACATTCGCACCTGTGTCACCAGCGACAGTGCCAAAAGTCCACCCAGCGCCACCAGCACCGCGCCCGTCCCATAGGGGGCCGTCGGGCCCAGTCGGGTGAAGAGCAGGCCGCCCAGCGCGGGCCCGATGATGCGGCCCATGGACCCGGACGCCTGATAGGCCCCCAGCACCGCCCCCTGCCGCTCCATGGGCGCGTGCAGGGACACCAGCGCGGACAGGCACGGTGTCACCAGCGCGGAGCCCACCGCCAACAGGCCCATCACGGGGAAAAGCCACCCGTACGACGGCGCCACGGGCAGCAGGGCCAGCCCCACCGCCGTCAGCCCGAAGCCCACCGCGGCCACCGGGGCCTCCCGCCC
>NZ_RAWN01000390.1:0-2863 GCF_003668895.1 Corallococcus sp. AB045 | reverse complement strand
TGCCGGAACTGTCATCAAAACACCTGTGTTAGCGGGAGTGGCTGCGACGACGATGATGTTGCCTCGTCCTTTGGCGGCTCGCTCCATGTGTAAGAGCGGCTTTGATGCGGCGCTCGATGGCGGGGGTCAGTCGGAAGCAGAAAAAACCCCTGGGCAGGTCCCGCTCCGGCTTGAGAAGGCCCTTCTTTATCCAGTACCGCACGACAGCATCGGTTACTCCGTACTTCTCGATGAGGCCGCGAGTGGAGTAGCGGCCGTCTGGGAGGCGAGGCGGCGGTCGTCGACGGCCGACGTGGACAGGTGGATTGCCCTGCGCGTAGCCCTGGCGGCGCGCTCTGGCCAGGAGCGCCTGGAGTTCGGGCGTCATCTCAAACCAGAGGGGCTGCTTGCTGCGCCCGCGCATGGGCACGTGGTCGGGCACAGGAGTCAACTGGCCGCTCTTGACCCAGTAGAGGACCATCGAGGCTGTCACTCCGAAGCACGCTGTCAGGCCGCGGATGGAATAGCGCCCCTGCTCGTCCCGCTCGGGCACCTGGACGCTGCTCCATCCAGAGCGACGTCCCGCCTGGATGCCCTTGCGCCTGCGGAGCGTCGCCACGGACGACTGGGTGAAACGGCCACTGCGACTCTTCCGGTTGCTCTTGAAACCTCGCCGATTGAGTTCCTCGGCAATCTGCGGGTCGCTGAGGTGCTGACGGGACAGCCGGCGAATCTCCTCGAGGACTTGAGGCGGCATCCGGCGGGCCTCGTCCATGGTGGGCCGGGCAACCCGCAGTTCACTGGCGGCGCCCGTCCTCCAGAGGATGCGAATCCGGGTGGAGCGTTGGGGCACGTCCACGGGTACGAGGACGACGTCCTGAATGAGCAACCGCAGGATGCGCTTCTTGTCCGCATTCGTCGTGGTCGGAGCGCTCCAGAGCTTGGGCAGCTCGCGCGCCAGGGCCAGAATCTTCTTCTTGTCCTTGTCCGACAACTCCAGCCCGGGAGTACTCCGTGCCTGCTCATACTCCCGCTCGACTTGCGCCACTTCTTGGAGCTTCTGGTTCCAGCGAGTCTCCAGGGTGCGAGCCACCACGCGATTCTCCGGCTCGACCGCGTTGTACTGACGCTCGGCGCGCTGGGCCTCGTAGCGCACCCGCTCCAGACGCAGCTTCCATTGGCGGTCCACCTCGGCCGACTGGTGCTCCACCTGTTTGAGGACTGCCAGCGAGAGGTCCAACTCGGGCGGTGCGAAGGATTGGAGGACGGCCTCGCTCACCTTGGCATCAATGCGGTGGGCCACCGTGGACCAGCAGTTCGCCTCACCATAGGGGCGCAGGCTGCACTGGTAACAGGGAAGGTCCGCCAAGGGGTAGACCGGATTCATCCGTCGCCCGCACCTGCCGCATATTGTCAGCCCTTGCAGCAGCGCCGGGCCATTGCGCACGGCTCCACGCCCTGGCGCACGCGTGAATCCGGCGCTGTTCTCCTCGACGCGCCGCAGGTTCTCCACGTGCTGCTTCCAGGGGAGATAGGCCGGATGGGCGTCCGGCAGAAACGCATGCCACTGCTCGCGCGCCTGGAGCTTCTCGTGCTTGCGTCGCACCACGCCATCCACGAGCGCATGCCGGTCCCGGTTTCGTCCCCACGCGTAGGCACCTGCGTACGCCGGGTTACGCAGAACGGCCAGCGCACGCGGGACGCTCAGCGGGTGCCATTCGATTTGCGCAGGAGCGTCTCGATGGGCGCGCCGCGTGGGGAACAGCAGCTGGTGGTGGTTGAAGTAGCGCACAGTGCCACTGACGCTCCCCTCCAAGCGGAAGCGCTCGAAGAGCAGGCGGACCGCCCGCTGCACTTGCTCGTCGGGGTCGAAGACAAGCGCGCCATTCTCGAAGACGTATCCAGTCGGAGGCGAGAAGACGAGCTGGCCTTTCTTCGCTTTATGCAGGATGCCGCCCTGCAAGCGCAGGCGCATGGCGTGGCGCTCGGCGTCACTCATGGTGCCCTTCATGCCCAGCACCAGCCGGTCATTGAAGTCGTTGGCGTCGTAGACGCCATCGTCATCGATGATGAGCGTGTCGGACAGCGCGCACAGGTCCAGCAGCCGATGCCAGTCCGCCGAGGAGCGCGCCAACCGCGACACCTCCAGCGACAGGACGGCACCCACCTTGCCCATGCTGACTTCGGCCGTCAGCCGCTGGAAGCCCTTGCGCGAGGTGGCACTGGCTCCACTCTGTCCCAGGTCTTCATCAATGACCTCGACCTGGGCGGCGTCCCACCCGAGTTTCTTCGCCAGCTCGACCAGGGCGTACTGGCGCTCGGTCGACTCCCGGTGCTCGTGGACCTGCATGAGGGTGGACTGGCGGATGTACACCCGAACGGGGCGAGCCAGGTGCTCGGGTCGAACCTTGGAATTCATCGCTTGCCTCGCGGGACTCGGCCACGGCTTTCAGCAGTACGTCGGCCAGCACGCCCAGCAGTTCGAGCCGCAGCGCCTCGGGCAGCGCCGTGTAGAGCGCGCCCGGCGTCGGCGGCTGGCCGGAGCTTCTTTTCCGACGCCCTGACTTGCTGGCCATGCGAGGTGGACCTCTGGCCCAACTCCTCCATCCAGACACTCAGCTCCCGGAGCGATTCGGGGTGCAGCTTCGGACACTTCCCACGGAATTTGAGCGGTGGGGGCCACGGCCGCAGGTCCGTCCAGTCCACAGGCACTTTCGCGGCGTGCCCGTCAGGAAAGCGGAGGACGACGCAGGCGCGACCGAGGTACCGCAGGTGCTGCAGCAGCGGAAGCGTCCGGCCCACGAATGGATGGAGCGGGTGGGTGATGATCACCGAATCCTGCGACGACGGCTGCTTGGATGGGGTGCGCTGAGATGGGTTTCCC
>NZ_RAWN01000389.1:0-2883 GCF_003668895.1 Corallococcus sp. AB045 | reverse complement strand
TCTGTGGACACCTTACCCGAGGCCCCCTGCCACGCGGCCGGGCGCCTCGGGTAAGGTGTCCACAGACGTCCGGTAGCCACGACCTTCCGCCATGCGCCCCGCCCTCCTGCTGCTGCTGCTCGCCGTCTCCGGTCCGTCCTGGGCGGAGGACCCCGCGTCCACGAAGAAGGCGGCGGGCGGCGCGACGCCAGCGCCCCAGGCTCCGGCGACGAAGAAGCCGGCCAAGACCATCCGCCTGGAGGCCATCAAGGTCGAGGGGCGCATCCAGAAGCCGGAAGCCTTCTATTTCCTCGACCGCTCCAAGCCGAGCTTCGACGACCTGAACCGCACGGAGAGCTTCGTGCCCAAGGTGGTCCAGAGCGTGCAGCAGGACCCGTTCTAGATCCATGGCCCTTCAAACCCGCCCCAAGTTGCTGCGCGTCGGCGTCATCCAGGACGGGCGCATCGTCGAAGAGCACCACCTGCTCCACGACTCCGTCACCATTGGCGAGGACGCCCGCAACACCATCGTCATGCCCCCGTCCGAGGCGCGCCCGCCGCGCTTCAAGGTGCTGGAGAACCGCGGCCAGCAGTTCCACCTCATCATCGACGAGCACATGCAGGGCCGCGTCAACCTGGGCTCGTCGGACGTGGACTTCGACGCGCTGCGCTCCCAGGGACTCGCCACGCGCCGCGCGGACGACACCTTCGACCTGCCGTTGCAGGAGAGCGCCCGCGGCAAGGTGGACCTGCCGGACGCCACGCTCTTCTTCCACTTCATCCCCGCGCCCGCGGAGGGCTCCAAGCCCACCCTCCCCCCGGAGCTGAAGGCCAGCCCGTGGCGCACGGTGGACCGCGTCTTCTTCGGCATCCTCCTGTCGATGCTGGTGCTCTATGTGCTGAGCGTCGCGCTCATCGTCGCCCAGCCCGCGCCGGTGGAGCGGGAGGTGGAGCTGGACCAGCTGGAAGACCGCTTCGTGCGCGCCATCATCCCGCCCCAGCCCGCCAAGAAGGAGGAGCCCAAGGAGGCGGTCGCCACCGGGGAGAAGAAGCCTGACGAGCCGAAGGCTCCCACGAAGAAGCCTGCCTCCACGGACTCGACGCCCGCGCCCGCCAACAGCGCGGAACGCCGGCAGCAGCTCACGGAGAAGGTGGGCAACACCGGCATCCTCAAGCTGCTGGGCGGCAAGGGCCCCGGCGGCGGGGACGCCATCGCGGACGTGCTCGGGAGCACCGGCAGTGGCACCAACGTGGCGGAGGCGCTCGCGGGCGCGACAGCGGGTGGCGCGCTCACGGCGGGCTCCGGCGGCGGCAACGGCATCGCCAACCCGCAGGGGGACACCGGCGGCAAGGTGGCGGGCATCGGCGCGACGCAGACCTCCGGCGCGGGCACCGTGGACACCGGCCGCAAGCAGGTCGTCAAGGTGCCCCAGGTCGTGGACTCGGTGCCGGAAGTGGACAGCTCCGAGGTCAAGCCCAAGGACCTGGCCCGCTTCATCCAGAGCCGCAAGGCCTCCATCCAGCGCTGCTACGAGAACGGGCTCAAGCGCGACCCCTCCCTCAAGGGCAAGGTGATGGTCCGCTTCGACCTGACGCCGCAAGGCCGCGCCAGCAACGTGGAGGTGGAGGAGTCCACCCTGCGCTCCGACGAGGTCATCAACTGCATCAAGACCACCATGCGCGCCTGGACGTTCCCTTTCAAACCGAGTGACGACGTCCCCGTCAGCTACCCGTTCATCTTCTCGCCAGGGGAATAGGCTCGACCGTCCGGACCTTCCGGAGGCACCGGACCCGCGGGGAGCACATGGAGAAGCTGGCTGTCATCGCCACATCCCCCCTCTTCGAGATGCTGGCCCCCGCCGAGCTCGCGCGGCTGGCGGAGCTGGCACGGCTGTACCGCTACGCGCACGGCGAGGTGGTGTTCGAGGAGGGAGACCTGGGTGACAGCCTCTTCGTCATCGTGCGTGGCCAGGTGGAGGTGGTGCGCCGGGGTACGAGCAACGAGGTGAAGCCCCTCACCGTCCTGGGCCCGCCGGAGTTCTTCGGGGAGATGGGCCTCATCGACAAGGACCACCGCTCCGCCACCGTGCGCGCCCAGGGCGAAGTGGAGCTGCTCCAGCTCACCGCACAGGATTTGCGGACCTTCCGGCTGGCGCACGCGGACGGCTTCACCTTCATCGTCGTGAACATCGCGCGCAGCCTGTCCGCCCGCCTGCGCGAGGCCAACGCCCGCCTGGCCCCCCAGGACTGACTCCCGGCGTCTGAAAGCCGGACTCCGGGGCGATGGGGCATTGCGTTGACACCCCTCCCCCTCGCTCCTACGCTCGACTCTCGAAGCTTGGGAAGGGCCGGAAGGATTCGTGAGGCGCATGCGCACCCTGGGAATGCTCGCCGTGGTCGGAGGACTCGTCACCTCCGGGATGGCGCTCGCGCAGTCGCCCGCGTCACCGCCACGCCCCGCTCCGCCCGCGCTGGACAAGGCCGGTGACGTGCCGGACAGCCAGAAGCTGGAGCGCAGCACGCAGGCCCTGGGCGGCATGCGGGAGTCGCTCCGCCAGGTGTTCGAGAAGGTCGAGGAGGCGCGGCGCACCAAGGACGTGGTGAAGCTCAACTGCGCCAACGAGAAGCTGACGCAGATCAAGGGCCTGCTGCGCATCTCCGAGCAGGCCGACGTCGCCCTCCAGGAGGCCGTCAGCAAGAGCGAGGCGGCGCCCGGCGAGCACGAATTCACCAAGGTGATGATCGCCCAGCAGAAGGTGGGCCAGCTGCGCTCGGAGGCCGAGGAGTGCATCGGCCAGCTCGCCTTCCGCACCGACGAGAACCTCTTCGTGGAGGTGGAGGAGCCCGACAACCTGCCCGGTGGAGATCCCACGCGGCCCCCGCCGCCGCCGGACCTGGTTGTCC
>NZ_RAWN01000388.1:0-3042 GCF_003668895.1 Corallococcus sp. AB045 | reverse complement strand
CCGCCCCCCTGTGCCCCTGCTCCTCCGGCCAGCGCTACAAGCAGTGCTGCGCCCCCTTCCACAAAGGCGAGGCGGAGGCGCCTGACGCGGAGCGCCTCATGCGCAGCCGCTACAGCGCCTTCGCTCAGCGCGACGCCGCCTACCTCTGGAAGACGCTCCACCCCGGCCACCCGATGCGGGCCCGTCCGGAAGCGGACGTCGTGCGCGAGCTGCGCGCCTTCGCCCAGGCCCACCAGTACCCGGGGCTGGCGGTGTTGGGCCACCAGCCTCCGGACGCCTCGGGGCTTTCCCGCGTCCTCTTCTTCGCCAAGGTGTTCGAGAAGGGGAAGGACCAGTCCTTTGTCGAGCGCTCGGACTTCCGCCACGACGGCACCGGCTGGCGCTACCTGGACGGCGTCCTCAAGCTGCCGAGCGAGCTGAAGGTCCCGCCGGAGTCCCTCACGCTCGAGACCTTCCCCGCGGACTGACGGCGCGGCCGCGAAAATCCCCCGTCAGGATTTTCGCGGCATTTGCGTCCCTGGAGGTGCTGCCCGGCCGGAGAGGCCCTACACGCTCTGGTAAGGCTCCACCACAATGGGGCTCGCGGTTCGAATCCGCTCCTGGCCTCATCAGCCACGACACCCTGGCTTCTCCACTCGGGCAGCACCCTTTTCTCCTCACGTCATCCTCGGGACCGCGCGTCCTTGTCGAGTGACGAGAGGTCCCGGTCATCGCCGTCACCGCCCGGTGCGCCATCCGCGCCCAGTGACACGATGGCTGGCACGCCCTTGTCCAGCGTGTACACGTAGTCATTGCCCCACGGGTCGCGCGGCAGCTCCGGGAGGATGCGCTCCTCCACCAGCACGCGCAGCCCCGAGGTGGTGTCCGGCAGCCGGCCCTTCTTCATCGCGTACAGCTGGAGTCCCTGCCCCAGCGAACCGAAGTCCAGGCCCACGCGCTGCTGCTTCGCCTGGCCGAACTGGTCCATCACCGACACGCCCACCGCTGCCGCGATGAGGCCCAGGATGGTGATGACGACCATGATCTCCAACAGCGTCATACCGCGCCGACGTCGCTGCTTCTTGTCCATGTCTGTCTTTCCGGCACGCTGACCGGCATGGGCCGTGGCCAGCGTGTCCCTCACGGAAGGCCCCTCTGCCTTCCGGGATGACTGCCATTGCAACCCGCGGGCCCGCTTCACTCCGCCAGGAGGATGCGCGAGGACAGGTCCGCATCCGGGCCTTCGCCGTCCGGGATGCCATCACGCCCATAGGACAAGATGACCGGCGTACCCGCCTCCACGCGGTACACATAGTCATGGCCCCAGGGATCCACGGGGAGCCGCTCCAGGAGGTGTTCCTCCGCGAGCACGGAGAGCCCCGCCGAGGGCGGCAGCACGTGTCCCGTGCGCTCCGTGTACCGCGTCAACACCAGCAGGATGTGCCGCATGTCCTGGGCCGTCATCCGTCGCCGCTCCCCACGCTCCAGGGTCAGCACGTACAGCGCCATCGCGGCGTAGCCGAGGAGGACCAGCACCGCGAAGCCCACCCACACGCCATGGGCCCTGAGCCAGGGACGGAGGCCATTTCGGAAGGTCATGTCTGTCTTTCTGGCGCGAACGTCGTGTGCGACGCGCCACCGTGTCGTGTCACCGCGCGCACCGGGCGCGCCGAAGAGGCACGCGGCCTCACGGCGCCCCCCCGTGCAATCGCCGCACCCACTCCCCCCCCTTGCGCCCTGGACTCGCGCTGACTCACGTCGTCAGGTGCGGCATGGGCCGCAGGTGGTAGCGGGCCTCGAACGCGTTGAACAAGTCCAGGTACTGCTCCAGGTAGCGCGTGAGCAGGAAGCGGCGGCGCACCGTTTCGTGCGCGTGGTGCCCCAGTTGGTGGCGGAGCTTCGGGTTCCGGAGCAGTTGCACGATGCGCTGGGCGCACTGGTCCACCGAGTCCACCAGGAAGCCGTTGTGCCCGTCCTCTATCTGATGACGGATGCCGCCCACGTTCCCTCCGATGACGGGCGCGCCCTTCCACATCGCCTCCGCCACCGTGAGCCCGAAGCCCTCTCGCAGTGACTTCTGCACCACCACCGCCGCGCGGCGCTGGAGCGCGTTCACCAGCGCCGTGTCCTCGCGGCTGAGGACGATGAGCCGCTCGTCGCGGTGACGCATCACCTCCTCGTAGACCTGCTGCCCCTCCGGGTCGTCCGACGCCATGTTGCCCAGCAGCACCAGCGTGCACGGCATCTCCTTGCGCGCGAGACGCCACGCGGCCACCACGCCCTCCGGGTCCTTCCACCGGTCGAAGCGCGACACCTGCACCACCAGCGGCAGGTCCGTGGGGATGCGGTGATGCTGGAGCCGCTCTTCAATCTCCGAGTCGCGCATCTCCCGGTTCTTGATGGAGAACGGATCGATGGCCGGCATGAAGAACACCTGCGGGATGGACAGCTCGCGCGCGTACTCCGGGATGCTCAGCACCGTCGCGTCGTACTGCTCCACGAACGGCTTGAGGTACGCCCACAGCGACGGCTCCGGATTCGACAGGTCCACGTGGCAGCGCCAGATCCACGGCCCGCGCTTGCGGCTGTGCCGCACGATGGGCAGCGGCTGCGGGTCGTGGATGACGACCCGGTCGTGGTCCAACCGGTTGCGCACCGCGTTCTCGTAGACGACCTCTTCGTAGATGGTCGCCTTCATCGACGTCAGGTGGATGTCCGCGCCCTGCAGCGCGTTGTGCATCTTCTTCGTGATGTTGAAGAAGTCCGGCGGCCCCTGGATGGCCCGCCACTCGGTGGCCATGCCCACGCTGTTCATCAGCAGCGTCAGCGGCGACAACAGCTCCGCCACCCCGCCGCCGTAGTACGTGGAGTTGACGTGCGCGACCCGCAGGTCCTGCAGCGGACGCGCCTTCTCCAGGATGCGCTCCACCACCTCCGCGCCCACGTAGCGCTCGTAGTGCTCGACCTGGACGAGGGGGTAGGGGTCTCCGGGATTCGTCGCCATACCCTTGTGTGTGTCCGCCCGCCGGCAGGTGCCACCCGGGCGCCTCCATCCGCCCACCC
>NZ_RAWN01000387.1:0-3045 GCF_003668895.1 Corallococcus sp. AB045 | reverse complement strand
GGCCAGGAGGGGGTGGGCGTGGCGCGGGACAGTTCGTAGAAGACGAGCTCCGTGGCGGGGATGCGGTCGGACTTCTCCGCGGTGTCCAGTGCCAGCAGGACGGCGGCGAGGAAGGCGTGCTCCTGGCCCGCGTCGTAGCCCGACAGGGGCAGGGACTCGCCGCCGGCCCACCGGGTCCACAGCAGGGGGAACTCGTCCTCGTCGCGCGTCTGGAGCGTCTTGCGCGCCTTGTAGAGGGCAATGCCCAGGTCCAGGTAGATGCGGGCCGTCGCGCGCGTCACTTCGTCGTTGACCGGCTTGTCCGGCAGCATGCGCGTTTCGGCCACGGCCTTCCAGAGCAGGGCGATCTCCTCCGGGGCCCTGGGGTCGTCGCCCGCGCGCACGGAGAGCTTGAGGGCGCGGTAGGGCACGAGCGCGACGGAGTCACGGAGGCGTTGCTCGATCTCCGCGCGTTCCTGCGCGGCGCGCTCGGCGTCCGTCTTCTGACAGCCGCCGCACGCGGTGAGTCCCACGAGGAGGAGGGCTGCGATGCGGTGGTGCAGCCCCCGGTGGGCACGGGCGGAGTCCTTCATGGCCGCGCACGGTATCATCCGAGCAGCGCGGCGAAGAGGTCGCGCGGATCCAACCCGGGCGGCAGGCCGGAGACGCCGCCGTCATTCACCTCCACCACCGCCCAGCCGCCGTCCTCCAGCATCGCCACGTCCAGCGTGAAGAACGGGGAGGGGATGCGGCGGCCCAGCGGCTCGAAGGCGGTGAAGTCGGGCACCTCCACGTCGAACTCGTGGTACGGCTCCGCGGCCAGCAGCCGGCCTCCGCCGAAGAACAGCCGGAACTCCAGGTGCGCGGGGCCCGCGGGCGTGCGCCCGTAGACCTTGAGCGGCAGGTAGCGGCGCACCACGAAGCCGCGCTCGAAGCGGTCGCCGCGCTCGTCGAGCAGGTTCTGGCAGATGCGCTCGAAGTCCTCGCGAGTGGCATCCGCCGGCACGAAGCACGCCTCCGCCCAGCGCTCCTTCGCGGACTTCACGTGGTCCTTGAGGATGTACGGCGGAGGCCCCAGCTTCCGTGCCGCCCGCCACGCTTCCGCGGCGTCCGGTCCCTCCGTCCAGACCGAGCGCGCGGTGTAGCCGGCCAGCCGCGGGTACCAGTGGGGCAGGTAGTGCGCGGCGGCGTACTGCTCCGGCGTCGTCACCAGCCGGTGTCCCAGGGCTCGCACGGCTTCGTCGAGCTCTCCGTATTCCTCCTCCGTGAGCATCCAGCCCCGGTACAGCAGCCGGAGGTGGCCGCGCTCCGGCACGCCCGTGAGCGCCCTCGCCGCGTCGCCGGACAGCAGGGCGGAGAGGTCCGCCTGATACGTGTCCACGCCCAGCGCTTCGGCCGCGTCGGCCTCCACGTCGAACGGATCCGGCTGGTGCGGGTTGCGCCCGAAGAGGATCGCCTTCACGGCAGGGGAAGTGGGCATCCAGGTGGCCTTTCGTCAGGAGAGGGGCCCACGTGGACGCGAGCACACGCGGGGCCTGACACGGCCACGGCGGGCGCTGGAGGGCGCGGACGCGGGCGGCATGTCGGGACGAAAGGGGCCTTCCAGGGGGCGGACGCCCCTGCACGGTGATGTCTGACAGAACCGCATCCGGAAGGCTTGCTTCACCGGGCGGCGGGCCCATAAAGCGCCACTCCATGTCGAACCCTTCCGACCTCCTCCACGCGGAGCTGCGGCCCTACCTTCGCGGCTACCCGACGGCCTCCGTGTGCGCGGCGATGACGTGGCGGGGCGCGCTGCACGTCGAGGGACTCCGAGGCAAGGGGACGCCTCCGGCCACGGACGCCCTCTTCTCCCTGGGGGCGCTCACGGAGGTCTTCACGGCGGCGCTCTTGTCGGTGATGGCGGAGCGGGGGGACGTGCGGCTGGACGAGCCCCTCGGGAACCTGATTCCCACGTCGCTCCTGAACGACGAGGTCGCGCAGCGCATCACGCTGGAGCAGCTGGCGACGCACACGTCCGGGCTGCCGCACCTGCCGCCGAATCTGGGCGCGGCGCCCGCGAATCCGGATGACCCGTTCGGACACTACTCCGCGAGCCTGTTCGGAGAGTTCCTGCGCAACTACCACCCCCGGCAGCCGCCGCCGCGCCCGTCGTCCGAGTCCTTCCTGGGCATGGGTGTGCTCGGCCACGCGCTCTCCCGGCGCATGGCGCTGAACTACGGGCACCTGATGCGGGATGTGCTCTGCAAGCCCATGGGGCTCGTGGACACCACGGCGCGCGTCACGGAGGAGCTGGCGCCGCGCCTGTTGCAGGGCCACACGGCGCGAGGCAAGCCCGTGCCGCCGTGGACCTTCCCGGCGCTCCCGGGCGGCGGCGCGATGCACTCCACGGTGGGGGACGTGATGCGCTTCCTGGAGACGAATCTGGGGCGGGGAGAGAAGTCCTTCACGAGGGCCCTGTACCGGATGCAGGCGCCCCGGGTGAAGGCCGGGTCCTTCCAGCGCGGCCTGGGATGGAACGTGTCCCAGGTGCGCGGCAAGGACGTGGTGTGGCGCTCGTCGGTGATGGGGGGCTACGTGGGCTTCATGGGGCTCAGTGTCGCGGCGGACGCGGCCGTGGTCCTCCTCGCGGACCACGGCTGGTCGTTGTTCTCCGCGCTGCGGGGGCGCGTGCCCCTGGAGGCGCCGGGGCTCGCGCTGATGTCGCGGTTCCTGCCGCCGTGAGGGGGCTTCAGGGAATGGTGAAGCGGTAGAGTTGGAAGCCGCCCGAGGACGCCATCTCGAAGTCGCGCACGTTGCGTGGGGCGCCGGTCTCGCTGCGCTGCGCGAGCTTGAAGTCGCCGGTGCCGTTGCTGGCCTGGAAGCGGAACTCGTACGGGCCCGGTTCGGTGGGCAACGGGGCCGCGGACATCTTGGTCACGGCCAGGTTGGCGAACCCCGGCAGGGTTTCACCGTCCGGGCGGCGCACGGAGCCGATGGCGCGCAGGAAGGGCGAGCCGCCGGTCAGGATGAGGTACTGCGGATCCGCGGTGCGCGCGGGCTTCGCCGGGGCGGAGGGGGCAGGGG
>NZ_RAWN01000386.1:0-3046 GCF_003668895.1 Corallococcus sp. AB045 | reverse complement strand
CCGCCGCCGAGCCCACGAAGGAGCCCGCCGCCGTGACGACCCCGAAGCTGGAGTGCGCCCTCAGCGTCCACCCGAAGGCAAAGGTGGGCGAGTCCATTGAAGTCCTCTTCAAGCTCACCAACCGCTCGGAGTCTCCCGTCTGGGTGCTCACGTGGCAGACGCCGCTGGAGGGCATCCTGGGCACCGTGTTCCAGGTGACCCGCGACGGCGAGGAGGTGCCGTACCAGGGCCCCATGGTGAAGCGCGCCGCCCCGTCCGCGGACAGCTACGCGGCCATCGCCCCGGGCGCCACGGTGGAGAACACCGTGGAGGTGACGCAGGCCTGGGACTTCAAGAAGCCGGGCACCTACCGCATCACCTTCCGCGACGCGCTGATGGACGTGGCCACGCGCAAGGAGGATGTCCCCCGGCCGGGCGGCGACTACCAGTCCACCCCCGTGACGTGCGCCCCCGTGGACGTCACGGTCGCCGCGCGCTGATGGGAGCGGTGAGGCGGTAGGGGGCGCTTCCAGGATTTCCCCGGAAGCAGGAGGGGCATGCAGGCACGGTCCCCCTCCTCAGCCGGGCCCGGGCGCGATACACCTGGGCCCACCATGGCGGACACCCCCACGATGAACATCCCGACGGTCGACCTGCAGGACCTGGCGTCGGGTGAACCGGCGCGCCTGGAGCGCGCCGCGGCGGCCCTGCGCGAGGCCTTCGGCGTCTTCGGCCTCGTGTTCGTGAAGAACCACGGCGTGGACGCGCCGGCGCTGGAGCGCTTCTACGACGCGTTCTCCGCCTTCGTGGCCCGCCCGGACGCGCAGAAGCGCCCCCTGGGCCGCGCGGACCTCTGGTACCAGCGCGGCTGGACGCCTCCCAACACGGAGGTCGCCGTCGCCAGCAACGGGCAGCCGGACTTCAAGGAGTGCTACTTCGCGGCGCCCACGCCCACGGACGCGCAGTCCGCCATGGAGTTCCCGGAGCTCTACCCGGAGAACATCTGGCCGGACGACGCGCCGCCCTTCTTCCAGGAGGGCCTGCTCACCATGGGCACCGCGCTGCACGAGGCCGGCCTCAAGCTCTTGCGTGGCGCCGCCCTGGCGCTGAACCTGCCGCAGGACACCTTCACCGCCTCGTGCGAGAAGGCGCCCCACGTCACGCGCGCGCTCCAGTACCTGCCGCTGGGCCCGTCCCAGGTGAACACCGGCATCCTCTGGGGTGAAGAGCACACCGACTTCAACCTGCTGACGCTCTTGCCCGGAGGCCGGTTCCTCGATCCGGAAGGCCGCCCCGCGCCGAAGCCGGATGACCAGAGCGGCCTGTACCTGCGCACGCGCGCGACGCCGGACGCGCCCAATGGCCAGATGGTGCGCGGCACCGCGCCCGCGGGCTGCATCGTGGCGCAGGTGGGCCAGCAGCTGGAAATCCTGACGGGCGGCACGTTCCTCGCCACGCCGCACGTCATCACCGCGCCGGGCGTGCCGGGGTGGCAGCGCCAGTCCGCCGCGCACTTCATGCACGTGCACACCAGCCAGGTGCTCTTCCCGCTGCCCGGCTTCCGCACGCCGGAGGCGGTGGCCAACTACGCGCCGCCGGTGCTCGCGGGCACGTACGACATCAAGACGCTGGTGGACATCGGCCTCGCGCCGCCCGCCGCGCTCGACAAGCTGGGCTACCGCCACTACGACCGGCTGAACCGGATGCGCGCGACCTCATAAGGCGCGCCCGGGACCGCGCGTCCCTTGTGGCTGGCGGAGGGGGACGGGCTGCGTTACAGCGCAGCCACCTCCATGGCCGATACCCCCTCCGTCCTCGCCAGCTCCGTCTTCCGTCACCGCGACTTCCGGCTGTACCAGGTCGCCCGCCTGTGCGCGGTGCTCGCGGCGCAGATCGAGTCGGTGGCCATCGGCTGGCAGGTGTACGAGCTCACCGGGAGCGCGCTCGCGCTGGGCTACACGGGCCTGGCCCAGTTCGTCCCCTTCCTCGCCTTCAGCCTGCTGGGCGGACAGGTGGCGGACCGCTACGACCGCCGCCGCATCCTGGCCATCTGCCAGGGCGTGATGCTGGTGTGCAGCCTGCTGCTGTTGTCTTTCACGCTGGGCCACATCACGGACGTGCGGTTCGTCTACGGCGTACTGGTGCTGTTCGGCACCGCGCGCGCCTTCTATGCGCCCGCGGGCTCCGCGCTCACTCCCTACCTGGTGCCGCCGGAGGAGCTGACGCGCGCGGTGGCGGTGAACTCCACCACGTGGCAGGTGGCCACCATCGCCGGCCCCGCCGTGGGCGGCCTGCTGTACGGATGGCTGGGCGGCAAGGGCGTCTACATCACGTCCGCGTCGCTGTGCGCGCTCACCATCGTGTGGATCCTCTCGCTCAAGGTGCGCACCGGCAGCGCGTCGCGCGAGCCCATCTCGTTGACGACGCTCGTCGCGGGCCTGCGCTTCGTGCGCCAGAAGCGGCTCCTGCTGGGCAGCCTCACCCTGGATCTCTTCGCGGTGCTCCTGGGCGGCGCGGTGGCGCTGTTGCCCATCTACGCGCGCGACGTGCTGCAGACCGGCCCGTGGGGACTGGGCCTGCTGCGCAGCGCTCCGGCCGCGGGCGCGGCGGTGGTGGCGGTGCTGCTCGCGTTCCGTCCGCTGGGCGGCCACGCCGGGTGGAAGATGTTCGGCGCGGTGGCGGTGTTCGGCGCGGCCACGCTGGTGTTCGGCCTGAGCAGGTCCCTGCCCCTGTCGCTCGTGGCGCTCGCCATTGGCGGGGCGGCGGACATGGTGAGCGTGGTGGTGCGCCACACGCTGGAGCTGGTCTCCACGCCGGATGACATGCGAGGCCGCGTGGGCGCGGTGAACATGATGTGCATCGGCGCCTCCAACGAGCTGGGCGAGTTCCGCGCGGGCTCGCTCGCCGAGGCCCTGGGCGCCGTGCACGCCGTGGTGATTGGCGCAGTGGGCACGCTCATCGTCGTGGGCCTCTGGGCCTGGCTCTTCCCGGAGCTGCGCGACGTGGACCGGCTGGAGTCCGCCGCCCACCGCCCGCCCCTCCCCGAACCTGTCTCTTTTACACATCT
>NZ_RAWN01000385.1:0-3048 GCF_003668895.1 Corallococcus sp. AB045 | reverse complement strand
GGACGGAGGCGAAGCCGGTGGGGCTGGTGTTCATCGCGGTACAGCGGCGGGGGAGGGCCGCGGTGGTGGAGCGTCACCGGTTCGAAGGGGACCGGCGGCAGGTGCGGCAGGCCGCGGCGGCGCGAGGGCTGGCCCTCCTTCTGGAGCAGGTGGGAGTGGAGTCCTGAATAGGGGACTCATCCTTCCGGACGTTGGCACGTAGAGGCCTGATGGAGGAGAAGGTTTGACGCAGTCTCACGAAGGGGGCCTCGATGTATCGAATCGACGTGGACCGAGCGGAATCCATCGTGAGCTTCGCGCTGGAGGGCTACATCCGGCTGGAGGAGATGCAGCGCTTCGTGGAGGACCTGCGCGCCGCGACGGATGAAGTGGCGGGGCAGGCCATCAAGATTGAAGCGGACCTGCGCACGTTCCGGCCGGCGTCACCGGAGGCGGCGGACCTCATCCGGAGGGTGCAGGAGTACGGGCTGCGCTCCGGGGTGACGCGGGTGGCGGAGTTGGTGCAGAACCAGATCGTCGCGTTGCAGTTGAACCGGGTGGCGTCCGGGAGCGGGACGGACAAGATCCTCCGCCGTTTCTGGCAGGAGTCCGCGGCAAGGACCTGGCTGAAGCACGGAGACGCGGAGCTGGGAGTGGCGCTGCGAGGCTGAGCGGAAACGAACATGCCAGCGCGCGGGTGGTGCGTGCTGTGGGTGTTGTTCGTGACGGGCTGCGCGACGTCACGGACATGGCGGTTGGACACGGGAGAAGGCCAAGCGCGTGAGCACACGCCGCGCACGGACACGCGGCCCGTGGCGCTGGAGGGAGACACCTTCGAGAAGGCGGTGCGGACGCTGGCGCGAGGAGCGCCAGTGTCGGTGCATCCGAGGAGGGAAGCACTCCGGCTGTTGAGTCCCGGAGCGGAGCGTCCGCGAGCCTCACTGGGCGTCGTCTCCGTGGATGACCCGAGGCAGGGCCGCGTCCGAGTGGCTCAAGGGAGCACGGAGCTGGAGGCCGCCTACGGGCGCTGGTGCGTGCGCAAGCGGCTGTCCGGAGATTGCCTGCACCTGTTGGACAGAGGGCTGACGCTGGATGAGGAGGGCAAGCGGACACTGGCCTTCCGAATCGCGTTGGACTCGGTGTGGGAGGAGACAGCCGAAGCGCTGGAGGGGATGGTGGACCCCGAGGCGACGGTGTCCCTGCTGGTGATGACGGGTGCCGTGTACTTCAGCCTGTGGCTGGTGCCGGAGCCACTGCTGACGAAGGGAGTGGCGGCCACGCTGACGGTGGCACTGATTGCGTACCTGGGCTGGGACACGGTGTGGAGTCTCATCCAGGGCTGGAGGGTGCTGGCGGCGGAGGTGAAGGAGGCAGAGACGTTCGACGGCATCCGGGACGCGGGGGAGAAGTACGGCGAGGTGATGGGGAAGCAGGCGGCAAGGGCCTTCGTGATGCTGGCGATGGCGGCGCTGGGAAGCACGGCGCAGACGCTGGCGACGCGGGTCGCGACATTGCCGGGCTCAGCGCAGGCCGCACTGGTGGGCGCGGAGCAGGGAGGCTTCCGGCTGGTGGCCGCGGCGGAAGTCTCAGCGATTGCCGTGTCCGCGAGCGGGGAGGTGACGCTCGCGCTGGCGCCCAACGCCGTGGCGATGTCCGCGAAGGGGCCGAATGTCCCGGCGCCCGTTGAAGTCCACGAGCATCACATCGCCACGAACAAGTGGTGGGAGGCGACGCACAACGGTGGCCCATGGTCACCCCAGTTCCAGAGGCTCTTCGACCGGGCAGGAATGTCCCTGGATGATCCTGCGAACAAGGTCAGCATCGCAGGACACAGGGGGCCACATCCCGAGGAGTACCATCGAGAAGTCTTGAGGCGCTTGTTGCGGGCAACAGGCCGCTGCCGAAGCATGAATCAATGTAGAGAGGCCCTGGTGAACGGACTGAAGTCCCTGGCTTTGGAGATCCGGACAGAAGGCACCAAGCTCAACAAATGGATCACTCGGGCTGAGTAACAAGGAGTCCTCATGCCGGAACGGTACTTCGAGCTTTACGATGACATGAGCATCCAGACCCGCTGGCTGCTCGGTGACCCCTGGAACTCACAGGGACATGAAGTCGATGACCCCTGGCAATTCGCGGATGGCTGTCCGGTACAAGTGGAGGAGCGACTCCGGATCCCCATCTATCACCCAGGAACCTCGCTTGAGTTCTCCCATGCGGGCGTAGGTGGGGCTCCTGTCATGCATCAGCGAGTCGCGAGCATCTTTCAGAAACTGGCGCCCGAGGACGTACAGCTCATTCCTGTTGATGTCGATGGGGAGACCGATCCGTATTTCCTGCTCGTCGCGACCCGGAACATCCGATGCATCGACGATCAGCAGACGACGGAGGTGCAGTATTGGAAACCGGAGGACGGCCAACCCGAGAAGGTAGGCGAGTACCGCGCCGTTTCCGGCATGCGCATTGACGTGACGGAAGTAGGGAACACGAAGGTATTTCGTCCCTGGGGCTGGACCCTCGCGCTCATCGTCTCCGAGGACATCAAGGAGGCGTTGGAGCGCGCGAACGTCACAGGGGTGAGATTCACCGAAGTCACGGGCCCCAGTGAGCTCAGCCCCGAGGAACGCGCGCACAATCGCAGACTCCGCGAACTCTACGAACGGTCCACGACACCGCGCGAAGCCTTTTGGCGCACGCTGGGCACCATGGACGACAACTTCGTCATTCCCATCGTCGTCGGAGGCGGTTGGCCGGCGAGGAGCGAGATCTGGCGAGTCATCCATCGCCCCGGGGGCCGAACGCTCTTCGTAACGGACGGTCTCTCCAACTTCTTCGCTGACAAGGCAGAGCCCTCCGTGGGCTTCGGCCTGGAACTCGCGCTCGAAACCGACGAGTCCGTGGAGAACGTGGCGAAGAGCTGGCAGCAGCTTCTGCTGGAGCGCATCGCCAACGAGCTCGTAGGCCACGAACACCTGCGCGAACCGGCGAGGACCGGCATCCTCTCCATGGAAGTGGACGGAGAGCTCATGCCCGAACCGCTCCTGTCCAAAGACGGCCGAGTGGCCGTGC
>NZ_RAWN01000384.1:0-3106 GCF_003668895.1 Corallococcus sp. AB045 | reverse complement strand
GGGTATGGGTGGGGGTACTGAACAGATTGACTCTACACGTATGTTCAGGGAGCATGGGCCACTGAAATTCTGTTGCCCATCACCGCCAGAGCAGGCGGGCGACCGAGCGAAGGAGTGCGGCCATGGAAGAGCTCACGGAGCGCCAGCGCGAAATCCTGACCTTCATCGTGAAGGAATCGGAAGTCCGAGGCTTCCCCCCGACCATCCGGGAGATTGGGGAGCACATGGACATCCGGTCGACCAACGGGGTGAACGACCACCTGAAGGCCCTGGAGCGCAAGGGCTACCTGACCCGGGGCGAGCAGCAGAGCCGCTCGCTGGTGCCCACCAAGCGGGCGAGGCTGCTGTTGGGCCTGGGGATGAAGAGCCGGGAGTCCGGCATGGTGGAGATTCCCCTCCTGGGCAAGGTGGCGGCGGGTGCGCCGGCGCTGGCGCAGGAGCACATGGAGGACTCGGTCAAGATCGACAGCTTCCTCCTGGGCGGGGTGAACGGCCGTGAGGTCTTCGCGCTCCGCGTCAAGGGCCAGTCGATGATCGACGACGGCATCCACGACGGGGACTACCTCTTCGTGAAGAAGACGCCGTCGGCGCAGCCGGGTGAGATCGTGGTGGCGCTCATCGAGGACGAGGCCACGGTGAAGCGCTACTACCCGGAGCAGGACCGCATCCGCTTCCAGCCGGCGAACGCGACGATGCAGCCCATCTACGTGAACCGCACGGACTTCCGCTCCACGATGATCCTGGGGCAGGTGGTGGGCGTGTACCGGAAGCTGCAGGGCGGCCGGACTTAAGGCAGTGACTTTCCGCCCGGGCACGGTGAGCCCGGGCGGGAGGTATCAGCGGACGGGGCAGGCGCCGCAGTCGAGCGCGTGGCCGCAGCCGTCCGGCACGACGGTGCCGCAGGAGCGGCCCAGGGAAGCGCAGGTCGCGGGCGTGCAGCAGGTGTTGTCCGCGGTGCAGGTCTGGCCCTGGGGACACATGCCACAGTCGATGCGGCCGAACGTGGTGTCCTTGAAGCCGCAGGCGACCTGGATGCTGGCGCAGAGTTCGGGCGCGTGGACTCCGTTCATGGTCCTGCGGCCCCGGACCTTCTCCTTGAGCACTTCCACTGAGAGGTAGGAGGTGACGGGCGCATCGGCGGAGGGGGTCTGGATGTTCACCCCACTGCCCTTGGGACCCAGCTCGCGGGTCTGCGCGTTCTTGAATTCAGCCCCGCGCACGGTCGAGCCTTCCCAGGGAAGGGTCATCCAAAGCCCGACCTCGGTTCCAGGCGGGGGCGCTTCCGTGAGGATCACGGTGGGCCTTGAGCCGGAGGGCCTGGAGATCATCTCCGCGAAGGTGTCCCCCAGCACCAGCGAGGGTGGCATGAGGGCCGTGGGCAGGAAATCCAGCGGGCTCAGGCCCTGGATCTTGATCAACAGTCCTTCGTGGATGGTGACCTCTTCTTGCGTCTCACCGCGGACGACCGTGAAGCCCTGGGTGATGTGCACGCGCTCCACCGACGTCACCGTGCCGAACCCGGAGCTCTGGGAGCGCGGCCAGGTCCGGGGAGCAAGAGGAGGTGGCCGCTCGGAGCACGCCAGCGTCAGTCCCAGGACCAGCAGATGGCACCACCGCATCATGGTTCTTCCCCCTCGGCGCTCCGTCACGGCATGACAATCAGACTTCGGTGAACCGTATTCCCGAGGCGCGGATGCGTTCCAGGGCGTGCTTGATGTCCTCGGAGACGATGAGGGCGATGGACCATCCCCACGTCCTGAAGACCTGCACATCGCCGACCTGGGCTGGGTCAATGCGCATTCCGTCGACGTCGCGATACTGGCCTACCCGGTCCGGCCGGCCGTCTTGAGGCGTCCACCGGATCACCTCTTCGGAAGCTTCGTCATCGATGCAGCGGATGAGCCGGGTCGCCACAAGGATGAAGTACGGCTCCGCATGTCCCAGGACTGCCACGGGCACAAGTTGGATGTCCTGTGCTGCCCGCTCTGAAAAAACAGCTGCGACCCGAGCGCTCACAACGGGCGTACTGAAGCCCGCAAGGGAGAAGTCGAGGGGCGTTCCCGAATGCTCGATGGGAACGAGCAGCCCTTGTTGAGGAGGAACATGTCGGCCCTCCCTGAACATCCAGGGGTCTTCGACCTCGTTCCCCCTCGCATCCAGGGGGATGCCCAGTTCCCATCTCCCAGGAAGGGTGACGTCATCAAGTAGGCGATAGAAGCGCCGTGGCATGGATGTCTCCGGATTCACTCGCTTCGCATGAGCAGCTTGTGGAGGCCTGAGCCGTGCGTGGTGGCCTCTTGGGCCAACCTCCTGAGCTCAGCGACGAGAGCTTCGCGACACTGTTCGACGCTGCGACACCCGCGCGTCGCCTCTTCCAGCCGGTCGTAGACGCGCTGATGGTAGCGCTGCGGATGAGGACCGCGATGGCCCGGGACCTCGACGACGTTCTCCGGATCCTTCAGCTCCATTCCTGCCTTCTTGAAGATGCGATGGAAACGGGGTGTCCACGGTCCTCCGCGATGCGCGGAAACGTTGTTCCTCAGGGTCGCGAGGTGGTGCTTCTGGCTCCCACCGCGTGACGACATGGCGACCGCGTTGGGCGCCAGTGCGATGGTGAAACCATCCGCGGTCATGGCCACGGACCGCACGCCACCAATGCCCGCGTACGCGTAGCCAGCCTGCGCTTCCACCGCGAGCGCTGCCTGCGCGGAGCCCGGGAGGACCGGGGTCTTCGCCGCCAGCCCCACCGTGTTGCCCACCGCCGCCGTGGCCAGCATCACGAAGACCCGCGCGGCGTTCTTCCCCAGCACCTTCCCGTAGCCCTCCCCTGCTTCGCGCAAATCCTCGAACGTCAGCGCGCGGTCCGCCTGCTTCACCAGCGTCAACCACCCGTTCAGCAGTCCCCACACCGTGTCCACGCCCAGATACGCGATGGCAGTCGCGGTCATAAGAGCCGCGATGACCTTCGTGACGGGTTCGGGGAAACCCATCTCAGCGCACCCCATCCAAGCAGCCGTCGTCGCAGGATTCGGTGATCATCACCCACCCGCTCCATCCATTCGTGGGCCGGACGCTTCCGCTGCTGCAGCACCTGCGGTACCTCGGT
>NZ_RAWN01000034.1:0-61978 GCF_003668895.1 Corallococcus sp. AB045 | reverse complement strand
GGGTGAAGGGCTGGAGGTTAGACCGGGGGGCGGGCGGGGTGAACCCGCCCGGGCCATCCCCCCGGGAACGGCGCTGTTTCCTGGCCGCCCGCCCTACGGCGCGACGGGCGGGAGCGGCTCCGGCAGAGCAGGACCCGCCGGGTCGGCCCGGGCCACGCGGCCCACCCGCTCCGCGTTGACGCGGGCCTGCACGTAGCGGGGCGACAGCCGGGTGGCGGCGGCGTAGGCGGCGCGGGCCTCCTCCAGCCGGCCCAGGCGCTCGCAGGCCACGCCCAGGTTGTTCTGCACGTAGGCCACGTGCGGCAGGAGGCTGGCGGCCTGGGTGAGGACCTCCACGGCGCGCGCGTTGTCGTTGGCGCGCAGGTAGGCGAAGCCCAGGTTGTTGAGCGCGTGGCCGTGTTCGGGGTCCAGGTGCACCGCCTGCTGGAAGCGCAGGATGGCGGAGGTGAGCTCATGGGCGCCCAGGTGCGCGCGGCCGAGCACCTGGTACACCTCCGCGTCCTCCGGGTCGCGCAGGAGCGCCTCCTCGCCCACGCGGACGGCGTCCGGGAAGCGGCCCTCCGACACCAGCAGCCGCGCCTGCTGCACCAGCGCCCCCGCGTCATGGGGCTCCGCCTGCCCCAGCCGGGCGTACGCGTCGACGGCGAGCTGCGTGTCCCCGGCCAGCCGGGCCGTGCGCGCCAGCTGCGCCAGGGCGTCCGTGGCGCCCGGGTCGTCGTGCAGCGCGCGGCGCAGCTCCGTCACGGCGCCGGACACGTCCCCCAGCTCGCGCAGGCCCAGGGCGCGGGCCACGTGGTCCACCCGGCGGGCGTGCGTGTGCGGCAGCGCCAGGGCGTCACCGGGGACGGGGGCGTCGGCGGGAGCCTCCGCCGGGGCGGCCTCGTCCACGGGGCGCGGGGCGGCCATCAGCGAGGGCGCGTGGCCCGGGGCCTCCAGGGGCAGGGTGGGCGCGGCGGTGACAGGGGCCTGTCCCGCGCGAGCCTCCATGGCGTGGGAGAGCCAGGGCTTGAGCAGGCGGGGCAGGGGGACGTCCTCCCAGGCGGCGAGCCCCAGGGCGGCGAGCGCGGCGGGGATGAGGGCCTTGCGAAGCGCGGGCGGCACGGTGAAGCGCCGGGAGGAGGCGGAGCGACGGGACCGGGTGCGCGTCTTCGGGTTCATGGCAATCCCCCCTATTGCGACCGGTGTGCCAACGGATTTCCCCTCGGGAGGCCGGCGGGTGTGTCCCTGGGGCCACAGGCCCGAGGGGAAAAGCGTGGCAGGGGCGTGGGCCGCGTGCGACGGTCCGCGGCGCATGCGAATCGCGACCTGGAACGTGAACTCGGTAAGGGCTCGGCAGCAGCGGTTGGTCAACTGGCTGAAGAGCGCCCAGCCAGACGTGCTGTGCCTGCAGGAGCTCAAGTGCACCGACGCGGACTTCCCCTTCGACGCGGTGAAGGAGGCGGGCTACTTCGCCGCGGTGCACGGGCAGAAGACGTACAACGGCGTGGCCATCCTGGCGAAGACGGAGCCCACGGATGTCATCCGGGGCCTGTCGGACGGGGTGGATGACACGCACGCGCGCTTCATCTCCGCGACGGTGAATGGCATCCGCGTGGTGAGCGCTTACGCGCCCAACGGGCAGCAGGTGGACTCGCCCGCGTACGTCTACAAGCTGGAGTGGTACCGGCGGCTGCGCAACTACCTGGACACGCGCCACAAGCCGGACGACCTGGTGGTGATGGGCGGGGATTGGAACATCGCGCCGGACCCCATCGACGTGTACGACGTGGCGCAGTGGGAAGGGCAGACGCTCTTCACGTTGCGCGAGCGGGACGCGCTCCAGCAGGTGTGTGCCTTTGGGCTGACGGACGCGTTCCGCAAGCTGTACCCGGACGTGCAGAAGTTCTCCTGGTGGGACTACCGGATGCTGATGTTCCCCAAGAACAAGGGCGTGCGAATCGACCACCTGTTCCTCACGGCACCGCTGGTGCCCCGGCTCACGGCGTGTGACGTGGACCGCGAGGAGCGCAAGGGACAGCAGCCGTCGGACCACGCGCCGGTGTGGCTGGAGTTGAAGGACTGAGTAGAGTCGGAGGCATGTCCGTCCTCCGACTTGAATGCACGAAGTGCGACCAGACGTATGCGCCGGGCAAGGTGTGGAACCTGTGCACGGCGTGTCAGGCGCCGCTGTTCGCGCGCTACGACCTGGAGAGCGCGGCGAAGACGCTGCGCAAGGAAGCGCTGCCTGGACGTGAGCGCTCCATGTGGCGCTACCACGAGGTGCTCCCGGTGGATGACCCGGCGCAGCGCCTGACGCTGGGCGAGGGCTTCACGCCGCTGCTCCCCGCGCCCCGGCTGGGTTCATGGCTGGGATTGCAGCGGGTCTGGGTGAAGGACGAGAGCGGCAACCCGACGGGCTCCTTCAAGGCGCGAGGCCTGTCCGCCGCGGTGTCCATGGCGAAGGTGCTGGGCGCGAAGGCGGTGTGCCTGCCTTCCGCGGGGAACGCGGGCAGCGCGCTGGCGGCGTACGCGGCGAGGGGCGGGCTGGAGGCGCACGTCTTCGTGCCGAAGGACATCGCGTCGCTGTTCCTGATGGAGACGCGGGCGTACGGCGCGCACGTGGAGACGGTGGACGGCCTCATCTCCGACGCGGGCCGGGTGTGCGCGGGGCTGGCGAAAGAGCACGGTTGGTACGAGTGCGCCACGCTGAAGGAGCCCTACCGGGTCGAGGGCAAGAAGACGATGGGCTACGAGCTGGCGGAGCAGCTCGGGTGGATGTTGCCGGACGTCATCCTGTACCCGACGGGTGGGGGCACGGGGCTCATTGGGATGTGGAAGGCCTTCGACGAGATGGAGGCGATGGGGCTGATTGATTCGAAGCGGCCCCGGATGGTGGCGGTGCAGGCGGAAGGCTGCGCGCCCATCGTGAAGGCGCACGCGGAAGGAAAGCTGGACGCGCCCATGTGGCAGGGCGCGACGACGCACGCGCACGGCCTGCGGGTGCCCAAGGCATTGGGGGACTTCCTCATCCTTCGTGCGGTGAAGGACAGCCACGGCACGGCGGTGTCGGTGACGGAGGAGGAGATCGTCCAGGGCACGAAGGACGCAGCCGCGGCGGAGGGGCTGTTCATGGCGCCGGAAGGCGGCGCGTGCGTGGCGGCGCTCAAGAAGCTTCAGTCCGCCGGGGACGTGAAGCCGGAGAAGACGGTGGTCGTGTTCAACACGGGCACGGGCTTCAAGTACGTGGAGAACATGGCGCCGCTGTGGTGAGCGCCCGACGGATGAGGGTCTCCGCTCTCGTCGTCTCCCTGCTGCTGACAGGTTGCGCGTCCGCTCCCTTGCCGGCGCTGGAGGACTGGGGCGCGGCGGAGGACGACGCCTGCGAGGGGCACGACCGGTGCGTGGCACTGGTCTGCGCGGATGACCTTTGCGGCCTCTATCACTGCGAGGACACCGGTGTGTTGCTGGCGCGAGGAGGCATTCGGCCTCCCGTGTCGTCAGCGGCTCCCGGTTCAGGTCCCCGGCGCAATTGGGGCAGCGCCCAGCCGCTTCCGGGTGGCCGCGAAGCCATCTTCGTCATCCGTTGGTACAACCATCCCGCGCCTCCTCCGCCACCGGATGGCAGGAGGCCTTCCGGCTCGGGCTGGGTCAAGCATCATCTCTTTCCGCAGGCAGAGGACCTCGAGCTGTTCTTCCGACGACAGGGGAAAATCAACGTGCACGACTTCACGATGATCATTCCTCGCGCGGAGCACGTGCGGCTGCACGGCGTTGGAGGACGTGGTGGCCCCTGGAATCAGGCGTGGCGAGATTTCGCTCGCAACAACATCAATGCGACTCCGAAGGAGATCCAGGATCAATTGGCTCGGATGATCGTTGACTTCAACATCATGGGTCCCATTGTTCCCTACTATCAGCTGCGCTAGCCGCCGGGAGGGACCGTGAGGTTCTTTGAAGTGAACGCTGCGGAAGGTCCTCGCTTCACTGGCTTCATCAATGGAGCGCACCGGTGGGGATTGCCGGGAGGACTGTGTCCCGTGTGTCAGTCCAGTCCAGGGGGACTGGGGGAGGCCTACCCCTCCGTGGATCTTTCGGGCTGGGCCCACCGGCAGGAACTCGTGGAAGCAAGGCAGGAACCTCTCGAGGAGTATGAGCGACTGCGAGAGCTGCTCCGGCCCCAGGTGCCCTTCGAGGCGCCATTGCGTCCAGGGGCCGAATTCGGACCCCTTACAGGAAAAGCCTCGGGCAAATGGAGCGCACTCGACCTCCCGAGTCCCTGGACCCTGGTGATGCGGAGCGAGATCGTGGACGTGCTGCGTGATGCAGGCATCGCCCTTCGCGCGAGCAAGATGGACCTGCGCTTTCGGAGCAAGGTCGAGGTGGAGCTGCGGGAGGTCGAGATCCATTGCCGAGGGCGACTGCACGACAGCTGCTTCCCGGGCGGACGGGAACGGCCCTGCGAACGGTGCGGGCGGCAAGGAGGCAGTTATCCAGACGCCCCCATCCTCGACGGGAGCACCCTGACCGGCGACCTGGACCTGTTCCGGCTGACCGACTACACGACCATCATCATCGCCACGGAGCGCTTCGTGGACGCCGTGAACCGCTTCGGCTTCGAAGGCGTCGTGTTCAAGGAACTCCCCGTCCTCTGACCTACGGCGCCACGTCCAGCCGCGTCCAATCCGCGGCGACCTGGAGCTCCAGCACGCCGTCCTCGAAACGGTGTGCCTGGGCTCCCGTCACCTTCCGCACGGACGTCAACCCATACACCCGAATCGTCTCCTCCGTCCGTGCCCTCGCGAGCGCCCCCGTCTCGCTCCGCTCCAACCGCAACACGCCCGCCGTCGCTCCGCCGCGCAGCTCCGTGAGTCGTGACTCACCGTAGCCGTCTCCCGCGTCCTCGTAGAGCCGGCCGTATATCTCCGGCGCAGCGTGCACGTGCCACTCCAGGTGCTTCCAGTTCGCGTCCGTGGTGTGCATCGCGGGCCGTGTCAGCGCCACCGCACCTCCCGCGCGCAGCCACACCGGCACCGTGTCCAGTGGCCCGTCCGCGATGACGTGCCGTCCTCCCTCACGCACTTCCCCCGTCCACTCCAGTCCCGGCCACTCCAACCACGCACCCGCTGGCAGGTACGCCAGCCGCTTCGTCTGTCCGGGCCGCACCACCGGCGCCACCAGCAGGTCCCTTCCGAACAGGAACTGATCAAACGCACCCGCCGCCTCCGCGTCCCCGGGCGCCTCCATCAACAGCGGCCTCAGCGGCGCGAGCCCTGTCTCCGACGCCTCGTGCATCAGCGTGTACAGCGTGGGCAAGAGCCGATACCGCCGCTCCAGCGCCGCTCGCGCCAGCGTCAGGTAGGGCTCCCCAAAGCGCCACGGCTCCTGCGGCGACGTTCCCTTGCCCGCGTGGTTCCGCATCAGCGGGTAGAACGTGCCCGTCTGCATCCAGCGCACCAGCAGCTCGCCGTTCGCCCGGCCGATGAAGCCCGGGATGTCCACCCCTGTGTGCGCCACCGCCGCCAGGCCCAAGCCCATCAACATGGGCAGCGATGTCTCCAGCTGCGTCCAGTGGCTGGAGTTGTCCCCCGTCCACACCGCCGAGTAACGCTGGATGCCCGCGAACCCCGCCCGCGTCAGCAGGAACGGCCGGGCCTCCGGACGCAGCTCGCGCAAGCCTTCGAACGCGCCCTTCGCCATGCCCAGCGCGTAGACGTTGTGCACCTCCAGGTGCCGCTTCTCCCCGTGACGCGCGTCGTACGGCAGCGTCTTGCCCTCCACCTGGCCAATGCCTTCCGCGCGCTCGCTCGTCAGCGTGAGGATGCCCACGTCCGGCTGCACCCCGAAACACGACGGCTCGTTCATGTCGTTCCAGAACCCCGCCATGCCCAGCGTCACGAAGTCGCGATGCAGGCCTCCCCACCAGCGCTGCACCTCCGGCCGCGTCAGGTCCGGGAACACCGCGGGCTTGGGCCACACCTCGCCCACCAGCACGCCGCCCCGGTCGTAGCGCACCAGGTAGTCGCGCGCCTTCGCGTCCTCGTACACGCCCCAGCCCGGCTCCAGCTTCAAGGCCGGGTCGATGATGGGCACCAGCCGCACGCCCTGCGCCGCCGCCTCGCGCACCAGTCCGGCAGGGTCCGGGTAGCGTGCGCTGTCCCAGGTCCAGACCTTGTACCCATCCATGTAATCGATATCGAGATACACGCAGTCCAGCGGCAGGTTCCGCTGCCGGTAGCCCTGGATGACGCCCCGGATGTCTTGCGCGTTCTCATAGCCCCAGCGGCTCTGCTGCGCGCCCAGGCTCCACAGCGGGGGCAGGGGAGGCCGCCCCGTCAACGCCGCGTACCTTCGCACCACGTCCGCCGGCCCCGGCCCCGCGAAGAGGTAGCAGTCCAGCTCCGGCCCCCACGACTCCCACGCCACCCGCGACGCGTCCGCGAGCGCCACGTCCACCTCCGAGCGCCAGGACTCGTCCAGGAAGAACCCCCATGCCACGCCGTCGCGCAGGCCCACGAAGAACGGGATGGACTGGTAGAGCGGATCCGTGTCCGGGTGGTGCGGCACCACGTCCGTGTTCCAGAACGTGAAGTGCATGCCGCGCTTGTCCAGCGGCCCCACCTTCTCTCCGAACCCTAGATAGCGCTCCCCCTCCGGCGCCCGCAGCTTCAGCCTCGCGCGGTGCCGGCTCATCGGATACGCGGCCTGCACCTCACCGGACACGTCCACGCAGCGCGCCAGCTCCCGCCCCTGCGCGTCCTGGAAGCGCCACGTCCCCGACTCCGTGTCCACCTCCAGGGACATGCCCTCCGCCGTCACCCGCGCGCTCTCGCCGTCGCGCTCGACCTTCAAGGGGTGGCCTCCCTCGGTGATGACGGACCAGGACCGCTTGCCGGGCAGCTCGGGATGGAGGAACCCGATCTCCGACGACACCGGCGCGTGCCTCAGCCGCAGCACCCCGGGCAGCGGACATGACACCTCCAGGACGGCATGCCGGCCGGACAGGCGCAGCCGGTGGGGTTCGACGTGGGCGTCAGCGACGTGCATGCCTCGCAATCTAGGGAGCACGCGCGGCCCGCACCCGCCTTTCCTTCCGGGCCCGTGCGATGCTGTCCACTGTCATGACGCCGCCCCCTGAACCGCTGCCCTTCCCGGACAGCCTCTGCCACCGCTGCGCCGCGCCGCCTCGCTACGTCCAGACGCGGACCACCACCTTCATCATGTGTCCGCTCCTGCCCCAGAAGTACGCGCCCCAGCCCGTGCGCGCGTGCTCGCTGTTCCGTCCCCGCGAGTCCGGCGCCACACCCGCGTAGCCCCCTCCGGCTCCGAAGCCGGGCAGGCAGCGGGGCGGCAGAGGCCATTCCCCGCGAGGCATCCGTACCTTTGTCTCAAACAAAGGAGCCTTCATGGCCAGCCGTCGGAAGACCCACGCCGCTTCCCGGCGCAAGCACGCCGCCGCCACACCCGCGAAACGCGCCGCGCGCAAGAGCCACACGTCCGCCAGCGCCAGCAGCCGCTATACGAACCCCGCGCTGCGCGAGCGCCTCAAGAACCGCATCATGAAGAGCGACAAGGGCGGTCGCGCAGGCCAATGGAGCGCGCGCAAGGCCCAGCTCCTCGCCGCTGAATACAAGAAGGCCGGCGGCGGCTACCGGGGGGCTCGCGGCACCTCGCAGCGCCACCTGTCCTCCTGGACGAAGGAGAAGTGGGGCACCCAGGACGGCGGCACCCGCGCCCGCCATGGCCGCACCACCGCGCGCTACCTGCCCAAGGAGGCCTGGGCCCACCTGAGCCCGGCGCAGAAGAAGGCCACCGAGCGACGCAAGCGCACAGGCTCCCGGGCGGGCCGCCAGTTCGTCGCCAACACGCCCGCCGCACGCCGGGCGAGGAAGCAGGCCACGAAGCGCTAGCCCGCGGCCCCGGGTCCTTCGTTCATTCCGGAGGCGTGCGACAGGTCCCGCCAGGAAGGCTCGCGCTCGTGGCATAGAGTGCGGACCTCCTGGAGGCGGGAAGCTCACACGCCCGGAGGAGACGGGGAGGACTTCATGGACTGCGACTGGCTCATCATCGGCTCGGGGTTTGGCGGCAGCGTCAGCGCGTTGCGGCTCGTCGAGAAGGGCTATCGCGTGGTGATGCTGGAGAAGGGCCGGCGCCTCCAGGGCCAGGACTTTCCCAAGTCCAACTGGAACCTGAAGCGCTGGCTGTGGATGCCGCGGCTCGGGTGGCGCGGCCTCTTCAAGATGACCTTCTTCCGCCACGTCACCGTGCTGTCCGGCGTCGGCGTGGGCGGCGGCTCGCTCGTCTACGCCAACACGCTGCCCATCCCACGGGACGACTTCTTCGACGCCGCCTCCTGGGGCCACCTGGCGCCGTGGAAGGAGGAACTCGCGCCGCACTACGCGACCGCGCGCCGCATGCTGGGCGCCACCGTCAACCCGCTCAACACGTTCCCCGATCAGGTCCTGCGGGAAGTGGGAGAGGACCTGGGCCGCCCCGACTTCCAGTCCACCACCGTGGCCGTCTACTTCGGCGAGCCCGGCGTCACCGTGAAGGATCCCTACTTCGGCGGCGAGGGCCCGGACCGCACCGGCTGCAACGCGTGCGGCGGCTGCATGCTGGGCTGCCGCAACAACGCCAAGAACACGCTCGACAAGAACTACCTCTACTTCGCGGAGAAGAAGGGCCTCACCCTCCACGCGGACACGGAGGTGACGTGGGTGCGCCCCCTGCCCGGCGGTGACGGCTACGAGGTGACGGCGAAGCAGGGCACCGGCTTCTTCAAGAAGACGCGCCGCTTCACCGCGAAGCACGTCATCTTCGCGGGCGGCGTGCTGGGCACCATGGACCTGTTGCTCAAGCTCAAGGACGCGCCAGACGGCCTGCCCAACCTCTCCGAGCGCGTGGGCGATGGCGTGCGCACCAACTCCGAGGCGCTCATCGGCGTCATCAGCGGCAAGAAGCAGAAGGACCGCGACCTGTCCCGGGGCATCGCCATCGGGTCCATCCTCCACACCGACGAGCACTCGCACCTGGAGCCCGTGCGCTACCCGGCCGGTTCCGGCTTCTTCCGCCTGCTCATGGCCCCCCACGTCCCCGGCGCCACCGCGTGGACGCGCGTGGCCCGGCTGGTGGGGCTGCTCGCGCGCCGGCCCCTGCGCTTCCTCCAGGCCTTTTTCGTCCCGGACTTCGCGAGCCGCACGATGATCCTCCTGTACATGCGCACCATGGAGGGCCACCTGCGCATGCGCCGCGGCCGCGCGCTCACCACCGGCTTCCGCTCCGGCCTCACCACCGGCCTGCAGGCGGGCCCCGCGCCCACCGCGAACATGCCGGAGGCCTTCGACCTGGCGAAGCGCGTGTCCGACAAGCTGGATGGCTACCCCATGACCATGGTCAGCGAAACGCTCATGGGCATCCCGACCACCGCGCACATCCTGGGCGGCGCGTGCATGGGGGACTCGCCAGCGACAGGCGCCATCGACGCACGCCACCGCTTGTATGGCTATGACGGGCTGTACGTGGTGGATGGCGCGGCCATCTCCGCCAACCCGGGCGTCAATCCCTCGCTCACCATCGCCGCGCTCGCCGAGCGCGCCATGACCTTCATCCCCGCCGCCCGGGAGCTGCCCCGGGGCGACACGGACGCCACGCTCGAAACACCTGCCCGCACCCACGCCGCGGTCTCCTGACACACGCCCGCAGGGCGTGTACGCGGATGCCCCCTGTGCCCCCTTGGGACCTGGGGGCGGGCACCATTGGTCAGACGTGAGCGCCGGACTCGTACTCCGGTCCTGCGCTCCGCGTGTTCGGTGGACGCGGGAATGGCCTGCTTGTCATTGTTGGCTGTGAATGCACGGGATGGCGCCACCCCGGCGCTGTCCCCGCACCGCCGGCATGGGTGCCGACAGTGTTCAGGCACGGGCACTCCGGTTGCCCCCAGGCAGCATGGTTGGTCTGAAGAGTTCCGTGTAGTTCCTATTTTGCAGGATTAGTCGCTTTCGCCACCAGTCCGGTCGGGTGAAGAGATGACTTCGTTCATGTCAGCCTTTTCCATTCATGCTCCGGTGCATGTCTCTCCTGGCCTGGAGGGCCGGGCGGCGGCGCTTCTGGCGCTGCAGTTGCGTGAGTCGCGCAAGCGGGTGGATGGCCTGTTCACCTGGTTGATGTTGGGGCAGTGGGCGGCGGCGGTGCTGGTGGCGGTGTTCGTGTCTCCCTATGGGTGGGAGGGCAAGGTGCGCGCGCTGCACCTGCACGTGCAGACGGCGGTGCTGCTGGGCGCGGCGCTGAGCGTGTTCCCGGTGATGCTCACGCGGCTGCACGCGGGGGAGACGGCGACGCGCCACGTGGTGGCGATAAGCCAGATGCTCTGGTCCGCGCTGCTCATCCACCTGACGGGGGGCCGCATCGAAACGCACTTCCACATCTTCGGCTCGCTGGCGGTGCTGTCGTTCTACCGCGACCCGAAGGTGCTGCTCACCGCCAGCCTGGCCATCGTCGTGGACCACTGCATGCGGGGCGCGCTGTGGCCGGAGTCCGTCTATGGCCAGCTGCACCCGGAGTGGTGGCGCTTCCTGGAGCATGCCTTCTGGGTGGCCGCCATCGACGTGGTGCTGGTCGTCGCCTGCCGGGACGCGCTGCGCGAGCTGGGAGAGCGGGCCGGGCGCCAGGCCCTGGCGGAGGCCACCATCGAGGAGGAGCTGGCGCTGCGGGCGGGGCAGCTGGATGCCGCCGTACGCGAGATGCACGCCGTCCGCGGCCACGTGGAGCAGATGGAGCGGTTGGCGTCGCTGGGGCAGCTGACCGCCAGCGTCAGCCACGAGCTGCGCAACCCGCTGGCGGCCGCGCGCACCGCGCATGCGTTCGTCCAGCGCCGGATGCGCAAGGCGGAGGCACTCCCCGCGGATCCACGCATCACCCGCTTCCTGGACATCATCGACCGGGAGTTGCAGGCGTGCTCGGTCATCATCTCCGACCTGCTGGACTACGCGAAGGGCCGGCCCCCTCGCCGCACGCCCTGTCCGCTCAAGCCGCTGGTGGAGGAAGCCATCAGCGTGGTGCCGTGCCGCGAGGGCGTGCGCGTGAACAACCAGGTGCCGGACGGGCTGCCGGTGCCGCACCTGGACCGCGAGCAGTTCCGCCAGGTGCTGGTCAACCTCATCCAGAACGCGGTGGAGGCCATTCCGGCGGAGCGCTCCGGGACGGTCTGCGTGCACGCCGATGCGTTGGGGGACGGCGGCTGGAGCCTGCGCGTGACGGACGACGGGCCGGGCATCCCCGCGTCGCTCCTGGAGCGCATCTTCGAGCCCATGTTCACCACCAAGCTGCGCGGCACCGGGCTGGGGCTCGCCATCGTGAAGCGGCTGGTGCAGGGACATGGCGCGCGCATCCAGGCGGAGAGCGACTTCGGCCACGGTTCTCGCTTCACCGTCCTCTTCCCTGAGGCGTCTCTTCCCTGAGGCGTGCGCGCCGGCTGCCGCGGCGCATCCCTGAAGAGAGAGCAGCGGCACGTTGGCGATTCGCACGTGGGGCGTGGGCTCACGCGATAACGGAGGCAGGCATGCAGGCACAGGCGAAGCCGTACCCGGAGGCGGGTGCGGTGGATGCGGACTGGGCAGTGCGGCGCATGGCGGCGACGGAGCTGGACACCGCCCGGGGGATGTTCTTCCTGGGGGTGCTGGAGACGGTGCGCACCGGCGCGGGGGAGGAGGCGGTGGCCGCCTGCCGGGCGGTCACCGACGAGCGCCGCTTCGTGGGCTTCTTCAACTACCCGGTGGCCACCTTCCTCAAGCTGGCGCAGGTGGCGGCGCGGCAGCTGTCACCCCGGTGTGGCGGGTTCGACGAAGCGCTGCGGCAGATGGGGATGCAGGCCACGCGCAGCTTCCTGGAGTCCGCGGTGGGGCGCACGTTCCTGCTCCTCGCCGCGGGCGACCCGCGCAAGCTCGTGACGAACCTGCCGTCCGGCTACCAGATGGCGGTGAGCTACGGGGAGCGCACCGTCGACTGGAAGGGAGAGGGGGACGCGCTGTTCATCATGCGGCGCGACTTCATGCCGCCGGCGTATCACGAGGGGGTGCTGCGCGAGGTGCTCACCATGGTGGGGGCTCGGAACCTTCGGGTCCAGGGGCGCAAGCTGGGCCTGCTGGACACCGAGTACCACATCACCTGGGAGGTGCCTGTCGTGCTGCCCGCGGAACCCCCCAAGCCGTCCCGCTGGCGGGTGTTCCAGTAGGGCGCGGAGGGGGACCGGGAGTTGGGGCCCGGTCCCCCGGGGCGTCGCGCTCTGGATGGCGCGGGAACTTGCGCCTCCGGTGCGGGGGGGCACGATGGCGGGGCTCTCCTCGTATCGGGAGGTCTTCTCCGCGTGAGCCGCAATGACAGTCAGGAACGGACGGAGCGCTGGCGGCGGCTCCTGTCGGACACCCGCATCGGGTCGGGGCCGCGCTCCGCGCAGGCGGAGGACGCGCACCGGCAGCTCGACGAGCGCAATGACTACTCGCGGGACTACGACCGCATCGTCTTCTCCAGCGAGTTCCGCTGCCTGCACGACAAGACGCAGGTGTTCCCGCTGTCGACGAGCGACTACACGCGCACGCGCCTCACGCACAGCATCGAGGCGTCCTGCGTGGGCCGCTCGCTGGGCCACCAGGCCGGGCTGGAGTTGAAGGCGCAGGGCGTGGAGTTGGATCCCTCGCACCTGGGCACCATCGTGGCGGCGGCGTGCCTGGCGCATGACATCGGCAACCCGCCGTTCGGCCACTCCGGAGAGGCGGCCATCCAGCACTGGGTGGGGCAGCGGCTTTCGCCGCCGGGGGAGGGGAAGAAGAGCCCGTTCGCGACGGAGGCCGAGTGGTGCGACCTGCGCGACTTCGAGGGCAACGCGCAGGGCTTCCGCATCCTCAACCGGCTCCAGTCGCGCGAGCGCCGGGGCGGGCTGCGCTACACCGCCGCGACGCTGGGGGCCATGAGCAAGTACCCGCGTCCGTCGGTGCTGCCGGGCTCGCGGCAGAAGACGAAGGGCGTCGTGTCGGAGAAGAAGTTCGGTTACTTCCAGGAAGACGTCGACCTGGCGCTGGAGGCGTACCGCGCCACGGGCCTGCGCGAGCGCGAGCCTGGCGTGTTCAGCCGCCACCCGCTGGCCTTCCTCGTCGAGGCGGCGGACGACATCTGCTACGCGGTCATCGACCTGGAGGACTCCGCGAAGCTGGGGCTCGTGCCCATGGAGCGCGCGTGTCAGTTGCTGGAGTCGGTGCTGCCGGAGCCCACGGCCCGCAAGCCGCCCCGGCACCTGGAGACGCGGATGGCGCAGGCGCGGGCGAGGGCCATCGGGAAGCTCATCCCGGAGTGCGTGGAGGCCTTCGTGGAGCACGCGCACGACCTGGAGGCGGGGCGGATGGAGACGTCGCTCACCGCGCTCAAGCCCGACGTGCGCGCGCGGCTGGAGGAGATCACCGACTTCACCCGCGAGCACGGTTACTGGAGTGAGCGCGTGCTCCAGATTGAGAGCGCCGGCTTCAAGACGCTGGGCGGCCTGCTGGACATGTTCGCCCTGTCGGTGCTGGCGGAGGCCCCCAACGCGGAGGAGAAGAAGCTGCGGCAGCTGTTGCCCATGGAGTGCTTCCAGCGTCCGGAGTTCGCGGCGGCGGATGAAGCGGCGCAGCGGCCACTGCGGAGGGACGAGGCCATCCAGCGGCTCACGCCGTACCAGCGGCTGCTGTGCGTGACGGACTACATCACCGGCCTGTCGGACAGCCGCGCGGTGGAGCTGTACCAGCGCCTGTCTGGCATCCAGCTGCCCACGTAGGCCCTCGGGCGCCGGGAACGTGCGGCGCCGGCCGCCGGGCGCTACGCTTCAACCCCATGTGTGGCCGAGTCACCGTCCGGACCTCTCCCGCGCAGCTCGTCGCCGAGCTGGAGCTCGCGGGCGCGCGCGCGACGCTGGAGCGCGAGCGTTTCAACCTCTGTCCCACGCAGCTGTTGCCCGTGGTGCCCAACGACGGCGCGCGGCTGTTGGACGTGTTCCGCTGGGGGCTCATCCCGTCCTGGGCGAAGGAAGCGTCCATCGGCAACAAGCTGATCAACGCGCGTGGTGAGACGGTGGCGGAGAAGCCCAGCTTCCGCTCGGCGTTGAAGCGCAGGCGGTGCCTGGTGGTGGTGGACGGCTGGTACGAGTGGAAGCAGTCCACGAAGCCCAAGACGCCGTACTTCTTCCACCACCGCGACGGGAAGCCGCTGGCCCTGGCGGGGCTCTGGGAGGAGTGGACGGCGCCGGACACGGGCGAGGTGCTGCGCACCTGCACCATCATCACCACGGGCCCCAACGCGCTGATGGCGCCCATCCACGACCGGATGCCCGTCATCCTGTCGCCGGAAGGCCAGGCCGTGTGGCTTCGCCCGGAGCCCCAGGAGGCGTCCGTCCTGCTGCCGCTGCTCGTCCCCGCTTCGGAAGCGCCGCTGGACGTCTACGAGGTGGCGCGCGGGGTGAACTCGCCCGCCAACGACGGCCCGGAGTGCGTGGCCCGCGTCGCGGCCTGAGCCTCGCCCGCTATCCCGCCGAGGTGCCCTCCTTCTTCTCCGGAGGCGGGTAGTAGGGCGCCACGGCCTCCTTGAAGAGCTCCATGTGCAGGGGCTTCTGGAGGGTCCCGACGACGCCGGCCATCCGCTCCGTCTGGAAGCTGGCGGTGAGCACGAAGACGGGCAGCCCGCACAGCGTCGCGTCGTCGTGCAACCGCCGCAGGAAGCCGTGGCCGTCCATCACCGGCATCATCAAATCCAGCAGGACGATGCAGGGCTTGCGGCAGGAGGCCAGCGCCAGCAGTCCCTCCTCGCCATTGGACGCCGTCAGCACGGAATAGCCTTCGAATTCGAGGTACCGGGCCATCACTTCCAGCTCCGGCTCGTCATCGATGAGGAGGATCAAGGGCGGGGTCGTCGCGTCGGGCACGGCTCTCTCTTCCGTGATGTCAGAGTAAAGCTAGGTCGCCCGAACGCCGCACTGCCCAGGGCCTGCCGTTGATTCCGGGCTGGCGGTTCCAACCACGGCCAGCAGGGCAGGGGGCTGGCTGGCCGTCTGCCCCGAAACAGTGGCGCGGCGGCCCAGGTCACTTCCTGGGTGCTCCGGAAAAAGCCCCCTAGGATTCGCGCCATGACGTCCTCCGACAGGGTGGTGCCGGGCAGGCGCCGGCGCATCACCGTGGCTTCCCTGACGGGACTCGCCGCGCCCCCGGACGTGGCCCGGAAGGCCCGCGGCTGCGCGACGGAGGCGAACCGGTGCATCGCCCTGACGGAGACCGCCTTCCACGCGCGGCTCTTGGAGCCCTTCGCGGCCCCCTCCCTGGGAGAGGCCTCCGCCGCGCTCGACCGCGACCTGGGGGACGCCGGCTGTCCCACGCTCGCCGCGCGTGAGGTGCGCACGCGGGGCGTGACATTGGAGGACCCTGCATCTGGCATGTCCTCCCTGGCCTCGTCCGTGGCATGGATCCCCTGGGCCCCCGGCCGCCAGGCACGCTCACGCATCGCCCGGGGCGTCCTCGCCAGCACCCTGGGAGACCTCACGCCGCTGCATGGAAACAGAACGAAACATCCCGCCCCCCTGCATGGCCAGGCAGGCACTCCAACCCCCTGAATCGCCGTCCCGGGAGCGCCGGGAAAAGGCCTGCGCCTGCCCACCTCCACGGTTTTCCGTGGATGACATGGAACTGGCGCCTCGACTGACCTACAGTTCTTGAACGGAGGGGGAAGTTTGCCCGAACTGCCACCCAGCACGTATCCGGCCTTGTTCGAGCACACGCGAGACGGCGTGCTCGTCCTGGACCCGACCCTGCGGGTCGTGGCCGTGAACCGTGCCGCGGAGGCACTGCTGGGCCCTCGCGACCTGTGGGTGGGGCAGTCCGTGGAGGGCGTGCTGCCGGGTTGGACGCCCCCCCAGGTCTCTTCCCCGGACGACGCACCCCTGGAGACGGAGCTCTCCGTGGGCCCGGTGCGCTCCGTGCGGGTGCAGGCGCTGCCCCAGGACGGCGGCTGGCTGCTGCTGCTCCGGGGCCTGGACGCGGCTCAGGCGGCCGAGTCCATCCTCCGGCAGCAGAAGGAGTTCTTCGAGGCGGTGGTGCGCCACAGCCCGGTGGCCATCGTCACCATCAGCCGCGCCTTCGAGGTGCTGTCCTGGAACCCCGCCGCGGAGCGGCTCTTCGGGTACGCGCCGCAGGAGGCGATGGGGCGCAACATCCTCAAGCTCGTGGCCAACCTGGACGACATCCGTCCGGAGGCCGAGGAGACGTCGCGCGAGGTGCTGCGCAAGGACCGTGTGCACGTCGTCACCAAGCGCGCGCGCAAGGACGGCACGGTGGTGGACGTGGAGCTGCGCGCCATGCCGGTGACGGTGGCGGGCCAGTCCATGGGCTTCATCGCCATCTACCACGACGTCACCGACCTCCAGCGGGCGCGCCAGTCCGCCGAGGACGCCAACCAGGCCAAGAGCCTGTTCCTGGCCACCGTGAGCCATGAAATCCGCACGCCGATGAACGCCATCATCGGCATGGCGGGGCTGCTCATGGACACGGCGCTCACGCCCGAGCAGCGCGACTTCGCGTCCACCATCCGCCAGAGCGGGGACGCTCTGTTGGGGCTGCTCAACGACATGCTGGACTTCTCCAAGATCGAAGCCGGCCGGGTCGAACTGGAGCAGCAGCCCTTCAACCTGCGCCAGTGCGTGGAGTCCGCGCTGGATCTGCTCGCCATGCGCGCGAGCGAGAAGTCCCTGGACCTGGGCTACCACGTCACGGACGAGACGCCCGTCAGCGTGGTGGGCGACGGCGCGCGCCTGCGGCAGGTGCTGCTCAATCTGGTGGGCAACGCGGTGAAGTTCACCGAGCGCGGCGGGGTGTCCATCTCCGTGGACACGCCGCGCCAGCCGCTCGCGCCGGGCGGCCTCTTCGAATTGCACTTCTCGGTGCAGGACACCGGCCTGGGCATCACCGAGGCCGCGCGCGCGGGCCTCTTCCAGCCCTTCAACCAGCTGGATGAATCCGTGTCGCGCCGCTACGGCGGCACGGGGCTGGGGCTGGCCATCAGCAAGCGGCTGGTGGAGGCGATGGGCGGGCGGCTGTGGATGGAGAGCGAGGGCGTGCCGGGCAAGGGCGCCACGTTCCACTTCACCTTCCAGGCGCGCGAGGCCGCGCGCGGCGCGGAGGCCCTGCGTCCGGACGCGCTGAAGCTGCACGGCCGGCGCGTGCTGGTGGTGGACGACAACGCCATCAACCGCAAGCTGCTGGGCCGCCAGCTGGCCGCGTGGGGCATGGCCATCGTGGAGGTGGGCTCCGGCGCGGAGGCGCTGTCCAAGCTGGAGTCCGGGGCCCGCTTCGACCTGGCCATCCTGGACCACCGCATGCCGCTGATGGACGGCCCCACGCTGGCGGCGCACATCCGCCAGCAGCGCGACGCGCGCGAGCTGCCCCTCTTGCTGCTCACCTCGTTTGATCAGCGCGACGCGCAGCCGCCCGGCCTCTTCACGGCGGTGCTGCCCCGGCCGGTGAAGGCGTCGCAGCTGCATGACGCGCTGATGACGTGCCTGGCACAGGACCTCATCTCCGCCCGGCCCATCCCCGTCACGCCCGCGCCCGCCACGCGCGAGCGCTCCGTGTTCAACACGCGCCCCGGCGAGCAGATGCCGCTGCGCATCCTGCTGGTGGAGGACAACCCCACCAACCAGAAGCTGGCGCTGCTGGTGCTGGACCGGCTGGGCTACCCGGCGGACACCGCGAACAACGGCCGCGAGGGGCTGAACCTCCTGTCGCGCAAGCGCTACGACGTCGTGCTGATGGACGTGCAGATGCCGGAGCTGGACGGCCTGGCGACGACGCGCCAGCTGCGCCAGGACATGCCCGTCAGCGAGCAGCCGTGGATCATCGCCATGACGGCCAACGCGATGACGGCGGACCGCCGCGAGTGCCTGGACGCGGGCATGGACGACTTCCTCAGCAAGCCCATCCGCGTGGAGGAGCTCATCTCCGCGCTGCGCCGTGCCTGGGAGCGCCTGCCGGGAAAGCCCGGGGGCGTCCCCGTCGCCCGTGCTCCGGAGGCCCCGCGCATGGGCGCCCCGCGCATCCGGGGGCTGGAGGAGGGCGCGTTGGACCGGCTGTGGCAGTCCCTGGACGGGCAGGTGGAGCGGATGCTCCCGGAGCTCGTGGACACCGCGTTGGAGAGCATGCCCCGGCTGATGGACGACGCGCGCGGGGCGCTCGCGCGAGGCGAGCTGGAGAACCTGGCGCGCGCCGCGCACACGCTCAAGTCCAACGCGGCCTACTTCGGCGCGGCCATGCTGGAGTCGCTGTGCTGGGACATCGAGCAGCGCGCGGACGCCCGGGTGATGGACGGGATGGAGCCGCTCGTCGCCCACTGCCAGGAGGCGCTGGAGGAGAGCCGCCAGCTCCTGGAGCAGCTCAAGGGCACCGTGGTGTCCCGGGCCGCGGGCTGACGCGCTTCAGGCCCGCTGGGGCGCGTTCGGGTCGCTGATGGTGAGCGGCTGACGCTGGCCATCCTTCGCGACGAGGCTCGCGGTGAGGGCAAAGTCCGGTCCCATGCGCAGCTCCAGCGTGGTGGGGCCCGGGTGGGCCACGCGCCAGTCCGGCTCGATGCGCACGGTGCCCAGGAGCTCGCGCTCCACGGTGGTGCGGTCCAGGGCCTCGAAGAGGGCCACCGGCACGGGGCCGGGCCAGGGCGGCAGCTCCAGGTCCACGGAGCGTGTGCCGGGCACGGGCGTGTTGGCGGGGAGCACCTCGTGCTGGCCGCCGCCGGGCACCATGGCGCCAATGGGCATGGGCACCACGTCCGACAGGCCGCTGATGCCGCGCGCCAGGTTGCGCCCCAGGATGGCCGCGCCCACGGCCACGCCCAGCTCCGGGTGCACTTCCTTGTCCGACGACAGCTTCTTGAAGTGGGCCAGGCGCTTGCGGATGGCGGGCATGCGCGTCTGGCCGCCCACCATCACCAGCTCGTCGATGGCGTCCGGCTTCATGCCCGCCTTCTCCAGCACGTCGTCGCACGCGGCGGCGGTGCGCTCGATGAGCTGGAACACCATGGCCTCCATCCGCTCGCGGGTGAGCGTGACGTTGAAGTCCACGAAGGCGCCGTCCTTCTGCGTGATGCAGGGGATGCGGATGGGGACGGACGCGCCGCTGGAGAGCGCCATCTTCGCGGACTCGGCGGCGAACACGAGCCGCTGCATCACGACCTTGTTCCCGCGCAGGTCGATGCCGTGCTCCTTCTGGAAGTCGTCCACCAGCGCTTCCACGATGGCTTCGTCGAAGTTGGCGCCGCCCAGGAACGCGTCGCCGCCGGTGGCCAGCACCTTCACCACGCGGTTCTGCACGGACATGAGCGTGACGTCGAAGGTGCCGCCGCCCAGGTCGAACACCATCACCGTCTGCTCGGGGTTGCGCAGGTTGGCGTAGTAGAGCGCCGCGGCGGTGGGCTCGTTGACGATGGCGCGCACGCGCAGGCCCGCCTTCTCCGCGGCGTGGCGGATGGCCTCGCGCTGGCGGATGGTGGCGTGCGCGGGCACGGTGAGCACGCACTCCTTGAACGGGGCTCCGGCCGCGTGCGTGGCCAGCGTGTTGAGGTGCTTGAGGATGAAGTGCGCCACGTCGATGAGCGGCGTCACCTTCCCGTACACCTCCACGGCGGTGTAGCCGTCCGGGCCCTCCACCAGCTCGAAGGCGAAGCGGTTGCGGTGGCGCGCCACGTATTCGGACTGGAAGCGGCGGCCCAGGAAGCGCTTGGCGCCGAAGATGGTGTGGCGCGGGTCGTCGATGATCTGCCGCCGCGCCGCGGGGCCGACGATGGCCTTGTCGCCCGCGTGGAACCACGCGATGGAGGGCAGGGTGAGGCTCTTGTCCGCGATGGGCACCACGCGCAGCTTGTTCGCCTTGTCGAAGAAGGCCGCCGCGGTGTTGGTGGTCCCGAAGTCAATGCCGAGGATGGGGGCGGCGCTCGTGCTCATGTGGGGCCGCCATCCTCGCACGTCCCGCCGCGCCGGGGCACCCGGCACGGCGGACAGGATGTGCTCAGGGGTGCTCCCGGCCGCCACCATTCGCCTGGGCGCGGAGGTCGGTTGAACCCACCGTGTCAGGACCTGGGCGGCGTGTTGTAGCCGGCGTCGCCGTAGGGCTTCAGGCGCTCCAGCCACATCTCCTCCAGCACCTTCAGCTCCTCGATGGGCAGAGGGCCGCCGGGCTCCTCGCGGGGTGGGAGCTTGTCCAGCACCTCGAAGGAGAAGGCCGCTTCGCCATGGCGCTCCCAGTCCGCCTGGAGCTCGGGGACGCGGTGCATGCGCTGGGCGAACTCGAACCGGATGCGGTTGAACATCGCGGTCAGGTTGAGGGCGTGGCCCACGAACAGCTTGCCGTTGGCGTGGCAGCGGATGGCGTAGATGCCCATGGGCACCTCCGCTTCCTTGTATGCGCGCTTGCGCTCCGCGCGAGCCGCGCGCGAGTCATCACCGGACGTCATGGTGACCTCCGAAGCCCCGCGAGACGAGCTTCGCCTCCAGCCGCTCCTTCGCGGCCGGGTCGCGTGGGCGCACCCAGTCGCGGCCCATCCGTTCCCAGTCCGCGTCGCGCGAGTCGATGCCCAGCGCCTGGAGGAAGTCGGCCTCGCAGATGAAGCACTGCTCGCGGAAGGGGAAGAGGAAGCCGCCCTGCGACTCCAATGAGCGAGCGGCCTCCTCGTAGGTGGAGAACCACCGGTTGAGGAACGTGCTCTGGCCCTTCTGGAAGAAGGCGCGAGTGTCCAGCGTGTGCGGCCGGGCCTCCAGGGCCTGCTTCAGCTCCGTCCAGGTGGTGTGCCCGGCTTCCCGCGCGACGACGGCGAGCCCGTGCTTGTGCTGTACGGCGTCCCGGCGGGTGAGCACCTCGCCCAGGGACAGGGACGCGAAGAAGGGCAGGGCGCGCATCCGTTCCGCGGCGCGCGTGGCGCGGGCGGTGTCGGACGAGTCCAGGTCCTTGAGGAGCAGGGACGCGCGGACCTTGTATTCATGAAGCGTGACGGGGAGGGTGCTGCCGGTTCCCATGACGAATCCTCCGGTGCTGGCCCTCACCCGTTGGGGGACCGTGGAAGGACTTCATCGGGAGTCTGGCGACAGCGGGTGAAGCGAGGGTGACGTCGTCTTTCCGGGCGGCGGGCACCCCTCGGCACCCGTGGGACGAATAGACCAGACGCGTCCCACGGTCGTCAAACGCGGCCCGGACGCTCGCTAGGACTCGGACTGTCCGCGGCGCAGGCCCAGGGCCTTCATCTTCTTGTAGAAGTGACCCCGCTCCAGGTCGAGGATCCGCGCCGCCTCCGTCACGTTGTCATGCGTGTGGGCGAGCACCCGCTGGATGATCTCCCGCTCCGCGTCCTCCACCTGCTCGCGGAAGGTCTGATCCACGCGAGGCTTCCAACCTCCCGGGTTCGAGGGAGCGGGCTCGGCGGGAGCCGTCACCACCGGAGCGGGCTGCGCGGCGGGCACGTCACCACCCACGGTGGGCTCGGGCATGGGGGGCAGGGGACGGCCCCGGGGCAAGAGCTCCAGCGCGTCCGTGCGCGAGACGACCGGCCCCTCGCAGAGGATGGCCAGTCGCTCCACCAGGTTGCGCAGCTCGCGCACGTTGCCCGGGTAGTCATACGCGCTCATCACCGCGAGCGCGTCCGGCGACAGCGCCAGGGGCCGCCGCCCGTTCTTCGCGCACGCCTCGCGCAGGAACGTGTCGATGAGGTCCGGCAGGTCCTCGCGGCGCTCGCGCAGCGGCGGCGAGTGAATCTGCACGACGTTGATCCGGTAGTAGAGGTCCTCGCGGAAGCGCCCCGCGGCGATCTCCTTCTCCAGGTTCTTGTTCGTCGCGGCGATGACGCGCACGTCCACCTTGAGCGTCTCCGTGCCGCCCACGCGCTCCAATTCTCCCTCCTGGAGCACGCGCAGCAGCTTGGACTGCATGGCGGCCGGCATGTCGCCAATCTCGTCCAGGAAGAGGGTGCCCTCGTGCGCCAGCTCGAACTTGCCGCGCCGCACGCTCACCGCGCCGGTGAAGGCGCCCTTCTCATGGCCGAACAGCTCGCTCTCGATGAGGTCGTGCGGCACCGCGGCGCAGTTGAGCTTCACGAACGGCCCGGCCTTGCGCCTGGAGTTCTGGTGCAGCGCCCGCGCGATGAGCTCCTTGCCGGTGCCGTTCTCCCCGGTGATCAGCACGCGCCCCTCGCTGGGCGCCGCGCGCTGGATGAGGGAGAAGATGCGCTGCATGGCGGGCCCGCCGCCCACCATGTCGAAGCGGCCCAGCTGCGCGCGCAGCTCCTGCAACTCCTCCATCGCCGCCTGGTGCTTGAGCGCGTTGCGCAGCGCCACCAGCAGCCTGTCCCGCGCCAGCGGCTTCTCCAGGAAGTCGCGCGCCCCCAGCTGCGTCGCCTTCACCGCCGTGTCGATGGTGCCGTGGCCGGACATCATGATGACGGGCAGGTCCGGCTTGAGCTCCGTGAGCCGGGCCAGCACCGTGAGGCCGTCCATGTCCGGCATCTTCACGTCCATCAACACCGCGTCCACAGGCCGCGCGCTCACCACGTCCAGCGCCACCTGCCCGCTGCTGGCCAGCTCCGTGCGGTAGCCGGCCAGCTGCAACGACTGGCTCAGGGTGAGGAGGATGTTCTTTTCGTCGTCAACGATGAGGACAGCAGCGGGCATGGGCAAACCGTTCACACTCTCACGGAAATAATCGGGGCATCAAGGGTCTCGTGCTGCCCGGAGGGGCAGGGAAAAGACAAATCTTTTGACTCTCCCCGGTGGGTCCGACTACACGCGACAGCCTTGGCTCACCCCCTGTGGGCCTCTCTTTTTCCCGTCGTTGCTGTCGGAGGAATGATGCGTCGGATTTCGCTTTGGGCCGGGTTGGCCCTCGCCGTGGCCGTGCTGACCGGGTGCCCGCCCACCTACCCCAAGTGCAACAACGACGAGCAGTGCCAGGAGAAGGGCGAGGTCTGCGTCCAGGGCCAGTGCCAGGAGTGCGCGACGGACGCCAACTGCCGCGAAGGCTTCACCTGCCAGGCCAACAAGTGCGCGCCCAAGCCTCCTGAGTGCACCACGGACGTGGCCTGTGGCACCGGCCGCATCTGCGAGGCCGGCAAGTGCGCCGAGGCCCAGTGCAAGGACGACTCCGCGTGCAACGGTGGCAAGTGCCAGGCCGGCCGCTGCCAGGCGCCCCGCGACACCTGCTCCGCCAACACCGACTGCGGTGAGGGCCAGGAGTGCCAGTCCGGCAAGTGCGTGGCGGCGGACACCTCCTCGCGCTGCGACTACTCGCCGGTGCCCTTCGGCTTCAACGAGTCCACCCTGGACTCCAGCGCGCAGTCGCGCCTGGGCGAGCTGGCGGCCTGCATCAAGGCCAGCCAGGGCAAGATCACCCTGGGCGGCCACGCGGACGAGCGCGGCACGGAGGAGTACAACCTCCAGCTGTCCAACCGCCGCGCCGCGGCCGTGAAGCGCTACCTGGTCGACCTGGGCGTGCCGTCCAACCGGCTGTCCACGGTGGGCTATGGTGAGACCCGCCCGGTGTCCAGCGCGGCCACCGAGGAAGGCTGGTCGGAGAACCGCCGCGTGGAGTTCCAGCGCTAGTTCTGGGGTAGGCTCTGGCGCGCATGGCCGCCCTAGAGTCGGAAACGCGTCAGTCCTACCTTGTCTTCGCGTGTGGAAGCAGTTGGTACGCGGTGCCCGCGGAAGCCGCGGCGGAGGTCGTTACCTTCCCCGAGCTGACGCGGGTACCGGGTTCCCCGCCCCACCTGCTGGGTGTGTTCGCGCACCGGGGTGAAGTCATCCCCGTCGTGGACATGAGCCTGCTGGTGGGCGGGGTTTCCGCCGGGTCCCGCCGCGCCGTCCTGGTGCGGCTGGCCCGAGGCACCCTCGCCCTCACCGCCAGCAGCGTCGCCGGTGTGTCCGCGCTGATGGGACCGCTGGAGCCCCTGGGCCCCTCGGGTGTGCACGTCCACCTGCGCGGCCCCGTGAAGAGCGGCTCGCGCGACGTGGCCGTCATCGACCCGGAAGGCCTCTTCGACCACCTCAGCCAGGGCGGCTAGCCCCATGCTTCCCGCGGGCCGGGTCGAGGGGACGCTCCTGTGCCACGTGGGGCCGCACCGCATCGCCTTCGAGGCGGGCGAGGTGGCCTCCATCGCCGCGCCGGACGCGGGCACCGTGTCCGCCCACCGGGCTTTCCTGGGGGCCGGGGGCGCCCAGCGCGTGCTGGTGACGGCCACCGGAGGCACGGTGGGCGTGGACGGACTGGAGATCGACTCGGAGGTGCTGTCCGTGCTGCCGCCCTCGCCGGTGGTGGCGGGGTCCTCCGGCGGCAGCCTGCGCGGTTTCGTGATTACCCGCGGGGTGCTCTGGCCGCTGCTCAGCCTGGACGCCTTCCAACGCTACCTGCGCGGGCTGGACGGGGAGGGCGCATGATGGCGCCGCTGGAGCTTCGCTCCCTGGGCCGCTGGACGACGCGGCCCCGCATCCCCGGCAGCTGCCTGGGCGTGGGCATCGCGTTCCTCCACATCCACCTGTCGCACACGCTGCCGGAGGCGGGGCGCACGCCGCTGACGTGGCTGATGTTGTGTGCGCTCGTGCTGTTCATCAGCGTGGGGTACGCGCGCGACACGCGGGCCCTGCGCACGCTCTTCGCGCTGGGCGAGGGCCGGCTGCCCGCCACGTCGGAGCACCTGCTGGTGGCGGTCCAGGAGGTGGCGGCCATCCCCGGCCGCAGCTTCTGGTTCGTGATGCAGGGCTGGCTGGGCGGCACGCTGACGGTGGCCCTGGCCTTCCCCACCCTGGCGGACGTGCCGTGGACGGAGGGCGTGCGGGTGATGGTGCTGGGGCTGTCCATCGGTCCCCTGAGCGCCATGCTCACCTACCTGATGGTGGTGCGCCGCGCGCGGGCCACGTTGGACCGGCTGGTGTCGCTGGGGCCGGCGCCGCTGGAGGTGCTGGCCGCGCTGCCGCCCCGGCGCATGCACATCCGCCGCCGGCTGGTGGTCTTCACCGCCATCGCCGTCTTGAGCCCGTCGCTCTTCATCCTGGACGTGGCCTTCACGCGCACGGTGACGGTGGTGGACGCGTGGACGCAGGCCACCACGCCGGACGCGCGCATGGAGGTGATGGCGCGGGCGCGCGAGGGAGGCGGGCCGCCCCTGGGGCTCATCGCGGGGCTCGTCACGCTGCTCATCCTGGGCACCGCGGCGCTCGCGGGCACGGCGCTGTCGGAGCCCCTGCGCGCCATCACCGAGGACGCGACGCGCATCGCGCGCGGCGAGGTGCGGCCCCCGCGTGTCATCCACGCCGAGGACGAGGTGTGGGCCACCTCCGCGGCCTTCACCCAGATGCAGGTGCAGCTGGTGCAGGCCCTGTCGCAGCTCAAGCGGGCGGGCATTCAAATCTCCTCCACCACCGAGCAGCTGGTGGCCACCAGCACGGAGCAGGAGGTGGGCGCGGACGAGCAGGCCGGGGCGCTCAACGCCACCAGCGCCACCACGGAGGAGCTGGCCCGGTCCGCGCAGCAGATCGCCGACAACGCGGAGTCCGTGTCCACCATCGCGGAGACGACCTTCGGCGCGGCGCAGTCCGGCCAGCGCGGCGCCACCGCCTTCCTGGGCGCCATGCAGCGCATGAAGGAGGACAACGAGGCCATCGCGGAGGCGGTGGTGCGCCTCAACAAGCGCGTGCAGCAGATTGGCAAGGTGGTGGAGTTCATCAACGAGATCGCCGACAAGTCGGACCTGCTGGCGCTCAACGCGGAGCTGGAGGGCACCAAGGCGGGCGAGGTGGGGCGGGGCTTCTCGCTGGTGGCGGCGGAGATGCGCCGGCTGGCGGAGAACGTCATCCGCTCCACGAAGGAGATTGAGGGCCTCATCGGGGAGATCCGCGACGCGACGAACGGCGCGGTGATGGCCACGGAGGCGGGCCTGAAGACGACGGAGCTGGGCACGCTGCTGGCGGCGCAGGTGGACGACAGCCTGAGCCTCATCCTGGAGCTGGCGCGGCAGACGTCGCACGCGGTGCGCAGCATCTCGCTGGCGACGTTGCAGCAGCAGACGGGCACGGATCAGCTCGCGGCGGCCATGGGGGACATCCTGCGCGTCACCGAGCAGAACGCCGCGGCCACCAAGCAGATGGTGGCGGCCAACGCGGACCTGTCCGCCCTGGCGGCGGACCTGCAACACGTGGTGCAGCGCTTCCATGTCGAGCCACCCGGCGGCGAGTCCACCAGCGCCTCCGGCGGGGCTCCCGGCACGCCCGGCGCGACGGGAGGCGGGTGACATGGACCGCTCCTCGCGCTCGGACTCCCGGCGGGCCGCCTTCAGCCAGCAGCTGATGTTCCCCGTGCCGCTGGCGAACCTGGTGGGCTCCACGCTGGGGCTGCACTTCGCGTCGCTCGTGGTGGGGGGCAAGCTGTCCCAGGAGCTGGGGGGACTCGTCGTCCTGGTGGTGGGCGTGAGCGCGCTGCACATGCTCCTGGGCGTGGGTGTGTCCCTGCGCCGCTTCCCTCTCCTGCGGGCCCTGGAGCGCGGAGAGCTGCCGCCCACGCTGGAGCACCTGGCGAAGGCGGTGGGCGAGGTGGCGCGCGCGCCGGGCGAGGCGTTCTTCCGCTCGCTGGGGTTGTGGGCGCTGACCACGGGCGTGGTGGCGACGGCGCTCTGGTCGGCCATGGGGCTGCCGTGGAACGACACCCTGCGGGTCGCGGGGCTGGGGGCGCTGTTCGGCCCGCTCTCGTCGCTGCTCGTGTACGGGCTCGTCACGTTGAGGGCGCGGCGCGGCGTGCTGTGGGTGGCGGAGCAGGGGCTGACGCACGCGCAGGTCATCGCCGCGCTGCCCCGGCGCTCGCGGATTCGCGCGCGGCTGGTGGCCTTCACCGCCATCTGCGTGGTGACGCCCGCGGTGATGTGCGCGCAGGTCGTCACGGCGCTGACGGACCGGCTCTTCGACCGGCTGGCGGACGGGGGCAGCCCGGTCGCGCAGGGCCTGCTGGTGGACGAGTTCACGTCCAGCGCGCTCCTGTGCGCGGTGGTGTTCGGCCTGGCGCTGGCCACGGCGTACCTGGGTGGAACGCTGCTGGGGCGGCCCATGCGGGAGCTGTCCGGCGAGGCGCGCCGCATCGCCGCGGGTGACCTGGCCAGCCCCCGGCTGGTGCCCGCGGAGGACGAGGTGTGGGCGGTGTCCGCGGCCTTCACCACGATGCGCACGCACCTGGCGGACGTGCTCGCGGAGCTTCAGCGCGCGGGCTCGCAGATTTCGGCCACCACGGAGGAGATCCTCAGCACCTCCGGGCGCTATGAGGCCGGCGCCGCGGAGCAGGCCAGCAGCCTGGACGAGACGAGCGCCACCACGGAGGAGCTGGCGCGCTCGGCGAAGCAGATCGCCGAGAACGCGAGCTCGGTGGCGGAGATCGCCCAGCGCACGCTGGCGGCGGCCCAGGGCGGGCAGCGCAGCGCGGAGTCCTTCCTGGGGGCCATGTCGCGCATGCGCCAGGACAACCAGGCCATCGGCTCGGCGGTGGGGCGGCTGGACAAGCGCGTGCAGCAGATTGGCAAGATCGTCGAGTTCATCAACGGCGTCGCTGACAAGTCTGACCTGCTGGCGCTCAACGCGGAGCTGGAGGGCACCAAGGCGGGCGAGGTGGGGCGGGGCTTCTCGCTGGTGGCGGCGGAGATGCGCCGGCTGGCGGAGAACGTGCTGGAGTCCACGAAGGAGATTGAAGGGCTCATCGAGGAGGTGCGCGAGGCCTCCGCCGCCGCGGTGACGGTGACGGGCGGCGGCGTGCGCGCGGTGGAGACGGGGACGGCCCTGGCGGAGCAGGTGTCCGAGTCGCTTCGGCAGATTGTCGACCTGGCGGGGCGGACGTCGGACTCGGTGCGGATCATCTCCCGGTCCACGCAGCAGCAGCAGGCGGGCACGGATCAGCTCGCGGAAACGATGGCGGACATCCTGCGCATCACCCAGCAGAGCCTCAACGCGACGAAGCAGGTGGGCGCGGCGAACGGGGACCTGTTGGGGCTGGCGCAGGACCTGCGCGGCGTGGTGGAGCGCTTCCAGATCCACCAGGCGACCCTGCGCAAGGGGGGCGGCGGGTGAACCCCAGCGAGCGGCTCCTCAAGCAGTTCCGCGACCTGGTCACGGTCCGTCTGGAGCGCATCAACCGCTCCCTGATGGAGCTGGAGTCCGGGGGCAACCTGGAGGCCGGGCAGCGGGTGCTGCGCGAGCTGCACGGGCTCAAGGGCGAGGCCCGGATGATGGGCTTCAGCGAAATCAACACGCTCGCGCACGAGATGGAGGAACTGGTCCGGTGCGCGGAGCCGCAGCGCTACCGGCTGTCGTCGGAGTCCACCGACGCGCTGCTCGCCACGGCGGACACGGTGCTCGCGCTGTCGGGTGCGCTCCAGGCGGGAGAGCCGCTGCTGGCGGTGGAGACGCTGGTGGCGACGCTGCAGCAGCGGGTCATCGTGGAGTCCGCGCGTCCAGTGGGAGTCGCCCGTCCGGAGGAGGGCGGCCGGGCTTCGAAGGGGGAGGGCACGTCGCGCCTCATCGTGGCGGAGCGCCGGGAGCCGTCCGGGGCCGTGGTGGTCCCCGCGCACTGGGGAACGCCCGCGTCACGCCCGGACGCGCCGGCGGGAGGCGCGGCCCCGGGAGCCGCCGCATCGCAGTTCCTCGCCACGGCCCTCCGGACGGAGACGGCCGGGAGTCCGGCGGGAACGCACGGGGAGACGGCTGCCTCGGGGCATTCGCACCTCGTGGCTCCGGTGACGGCTGGCCCGGGGAGCCCTCACCTTGTCGGCCCCGCGCCGGGCACGTCCTCGAACACGCACCCCGCGAATCCGGCCGTGTCGCCCAGCACGCGGATGGTCGACACCGCCCGCTCGCGCCCGCCCGCCGCGCCGAAGCACGGAACCGCCACGGTGCGCACCGGCGACGTCCGCATGGACACGGCCGTGCGCATCGGCGTGGCCAGCCTGGACATGCTCACCAGCGCGGTCACCAACCTGGGCCAGGTGGCCCGCCGCCGGGAGCTGGCCACCGCGCGCCGCCTGGAGCTCGTGCGTGAATTGAGCGAGCTGGCCCGCACCGCGGAGGACCTGGGCCCCGCGGGCATCGCGCTCGCGGAGCGCCTGGGCCGCGCCAAGGAGCTGGCCGCCACCCTGCACCGCGAGGCCAAGCTGCTCGCCAACGCGGAGCTGCGCGACCTGGATCAGGTGTCGGAGGAGATCCAGGGCCTGCGCATGCTGCCCCTCTCCGTCCTCGTCGAACCCTATCCCCGCATGGTCCGCGACCTGGCGCGGGAGCTGGGCAAGGAGGTGGAGCTCGTCGTGGACGGCGAGGACACCCGCGCGGACCGCTCCGTCGTGGAGGCCCTGCGCGAACCGCTCATGCACCTGGTCCGCAACGCGCTGGACCACGGCCTGGAGACGCGCGTGGACCGCGTCGCCTCCGCCAAGCACCCCCGGGGCTGCCTCACCCTGCGCGCCGCCCGCGAGGGCAGCCGCATCATCCTGCGTGTGGAGGACGACGGCGCGGGCATGGACCCAGCACTCCTCCGCCGGGTGGCCGTGCGCCGGGGCGTGCTGGACGAGCCCGCCGCCAACGCCCTCTCCGACGCCGCCGCGCGCGACCTCGTCTTCCTGCCCGGCTTCACCTCGCGAGACGTGGTCACCGACCTGTCGGGTCGGGGCGTGGGGCTGGATGCCGTGCGTACGTCCCTCCAGGCCCTGGGCGGCGACGTGGGCGTGGAGTCCGCGCCCGGCTGGGGCACCATCTTCACCCTGCGCGTCCCGGTGTCCCTCACCGTGGCGCCCCTGCTCTTCGTCCAGGTCTTCGACGAGACGCTCGCCCTGAGCGCCGTCCACGTCTCCCGCGCCCTCAAGGTGGACGCCTCGGAGGTGGGAGAGGTCGCTGGCCGTCCCACCCTCCGGATGGAGGGCCGCGTGCTGCCCTTCGCCTCGCTGGCGTCGCTCCTGGGGCTCGCCACCGAGCGCCCCGCCCGGGAGGGCGAGCTGGTCCTGGTGGTGAAGGGCCAGGGCATGGAGGCCGCACTGGCGGTGGACCGGGTGCTGGAGGAGCGCGTCCAGGCCATCCTCCCCTTGAAGGGCATCCTCGCGCGCTACACGCACCTCACCGGGGCCACGTCGCTCGCGGACGGGCGGCTGGCCATGGTGCTGTCCGCGGCCGCGCTGGCGGCGGGCGTGCATGGCATCGCGCCCCTGAAGCTCGCCCGGCCCCCGGTGCGCGCGCCCGCGCCCCGCCGCCGCCGCATCCTGGTGGTGGACGACTCGCCCCTCACCCGGGAGCTGGTGGCCAACCTGCTGGAGGCGGTGGGGTACGACACCCTCCGGGCGGCGGACGGCCCCTCGGCGCTGGAGCAGCTGGTGCAGGAGGGGCCCCCGGTGGAGCTGGTCGTCACCGACCTGGAGATGCCGGAGATGGACGGCGTGGAGCTCACCCGGCGCCTGAAGTCGGACCCGGCCCGGCGCGGGCTTCCCGTCGTCATCCTCACCACCCGGGGAGGGGAGTCGGACCGGGCGCGTGGGCTGGCGGCCGGGGCGGACGGCTACATCACCAAGGGCGACCTCGTCCGCCAGGACCTGGTGGACGTCGTGGGGCGGCTCCTGGCCTGAAGTCCCCGAAGACCTGGGAGAGACGCCCGGGGCCCTTCGCATTGCTATACTCCCGCGGCGCGTACGGGGTATTGAACGGACATGGGCAAGAAAGTGACGGTGCTGGTGGTGGATGACTCGGTCATCTGCCGTCAGCTCATCAGCGCGGCGTTGAGCGACGACCCGGACATCCAGGTCGTCGGCACCGCCGCGAACGGCCAGGAGGCCGTTGCCCTCACGAAGGAGCTGCGCCCCCACGTCATCACCATGGACGTGGACATGCCCGTCATGGATGGGCTCGCGGCCGTGGAGCACATCATGGCCGAGTGCCCCACGCCCATCCTGGTGCTGACGGGCGATCCGCGCTCGCAGGCCCCCGCGCTGACGTACCGCGCGCTGGAGCTGGGCGCGCTGGCGCTTCAAATCAAGCCCTCCATCGACGCGGGGCCGGAGGCGTGGAACCTCACCAAGGAGGTGAAGCTCATCTCCTCCGTGCGCGTCATCCGCCACGTGCGCGGCCAGAAGCGCGGCGCGCCGGGCATGCCGCACACGCCCGTCCCGGCGCTGCCCGCGGCCTCCATGGGCATCGTCGCGGTGGCCGCCAGCACGGGCGGCCCGCAGGTGCTCTACCGGATGCTGTCGGAGCTGCCGGCGGACTTCCCGGCGCCCATCGTCATCGTCCAGCACATCAACGCCGCCTTCTCGGAGTCGCTGGCCAGCTGGCTCGCCAACGCGAGCAAGCTCAAGGTCCGGCTGGCGGTGGACGGGGACACGCTTCAGCCGGGGCTGGTGCTGGTGGCGCCGCCGGATCAGCACATGGTGGTGCCCGTGCGAGGCCGCGTGGCGCTCAAGCCCGGTGTGGAGCGCGACGGGCACATGCCCAGCGGCACCGTGCTGCTGGAGAGCGTGGCCAAGGTCTACGCCCGGCGCGCGGTGGGCGTGGTGCTCACCGGCATGGGCGCGGACGGGGCGGACGGGCTCTTGGCCATCAAGCAGGGCGGTGGGCTGGCGCTGGCGCAGAACGAGGAGTCCTGCGTGGTGTTCGGCATGCCGGGGGCGGCGGTGGAGCGCAAGGCGGTGGACCACCTCATCCACGGCGATGACGTCGCCGCCACCCTGGCGCGTCTGGCGCGCGGAGAGTCGCTGGCCGCAAGCCGCTGACCTCGCGCGCCATGACGTCCTCTTCCGAGCGCTGGACTCCCGTCCACGCCTGGCTTCAGGCCCACACGGGCATGGCGCTGAGCGGGGCCCAGCAGCGGCGGCTGGACGCGCGGCTGGACGCGCTGGGGCACGGCCAGAACGCGGCGCGGCTGGTGGCGCACCTGCGCACGCCTGCGGGCGCGGCGGACCTGGCGCGGCTGGTGGACGCGGTGGCGGTGCACACGTCGGAGGTGTTCCGGGACGAGGTGCAGCTGTCCGCCTTCCGCGAGCACGTGCTGTCGCCCCGCGTGCAGCGCTCCAGGACACCGCTGCGCGTGTGGAGCGCGGGCTGCGCGGCGGGCGAGGAGGTCGCCACGCTGCTCCTCCTGATGGCGCAGGAGGGCGCGGATCCCGCAAGCCGCGTGCTGGGCACGGACATCTCCGAACAGGTGCTCGCCCGGGCGCGCGAATTGAGCTTCCTGGCGGATGCGCTCCGGCGCGTGCCGGAAGCCGCGCGCTCGCGCTACTTCGAGTCGAAGGGCCGGCGCCACTCGCTGGTGGCGTCGCTGCGCGCGCAGGCGGAGTTCCGGCGCCACAACCTGATGGAGGCTCCGTATCCGGAGGCTCCCGGGGGCGGCGGGTTCGACATCATCTTCTGCCGCAACGTCCTCATCTACTTCACCCCGGAAGCCTTCCAGCGCACGGTGCGGAGCCTGGGCGAGCGGCTCGCGCCCGGCGGAGTGCTGGTGCTGTCCGCCGCGGAGCCCCTGCTCCAGGTGCCCCCGGAGCTGCGGCTGTTGCCCAGTGAGCACGCGTTCTTCTATGTGCGCGAGGACGCGGCGCCCGTGGAGCCTGCCCGGCCGAAGCGGGACTCCGGCCGGTTCCCGAGCGTCACCGGAGCCACCGGGCCCGCCGCGCCGAAGCCGGACGCGCCGGCACCGAAGCCGGACGCGCCCGCGCCCCCGGACGAGGCCGCGATGGCGCAGGCGGACTGGCTCTTCTCGTGCGTGCTGGACGGGGCCTCCACGGGCGTCCCGGACGAGAAGTCCGAGCGCGACCTGCGCCGGTGCCTGGACCTGGATCCGGACCACGTCGCCGCCCGCTACCTGCTGGGGCTCCTGCTGGAGCAGTGCGCCCAGCCCGGCGCGGCCCTGGAGGCCTACCGCCGGGCCCTGCGAGCCGTGGAGTCCGGGCGGGCGCGGCCGGTGCCCTTCTTCCTCAACCTGCCCCGGCTCCGGGTGGCCTGCGCCCGGGCGGTGGAGCGGCTGGAGGCGGAAGGGGCGCGCTGAAGGGCAGGGGGGCAGCCGGGCGCAGGAGGAAACAGAAGCGGCGCGCGGGGCACTTTGGACCTAGGATGCTCGGCCCATGCGCAGGCTCGTGCTCTTCGCCCTGTTGACCGCCGCCGTTCCCGGTTGTTTCTACCCCGCCGACCGCGGCCGTGCCCTGGAAGCCAAGGTGGACCGGCTGGGCGCGGACAACGCCAAACTGGCCGCGGAGCTGAAGGAGGCGCGCGACCAGCTCGCCGTCACCCAGCCGAAGCTCGACGAGAAGATCGCCCAGGTGACGCAGGCCCTGCAGAGCCTGGACACCGCCGCGCGCCGCAAGGACGCGGACATCGGCGTGCAGTTCCAGAAGACGGTGGAGGACCTGGCGCAGCTGCGCGGCCAGGTGGAGACGTACCTCTACAAGATTGGTGAGCTGGAGGCCGCGCTCGGTAAGAGCACGGAGGAGACCAACCAGCGGCTGCTGGCGCTCCAGGGCACGGAGGCGGTGAAGGAGGCCGAGGCCAAGAAGAAGGCCGAGGAGCTCCAGCGCCCCGCGGACAAGAAGGACTTCCTCGCGCTCGCGCAGGACAAGGCGAAGGCCGGCGACGCGCTGATCGCGCGCCAGCTCTACAACGAGTTCGTGAAGAAGTGGCCCAAGGACGCGCTCGTGGGCGAGGCCCACTTCGGCCTGGGCGAGACGTACTTCACCGAGTCCAAGTGCCGCGAGGCCCTCTTCGAGTACGGCAAGGTGGTGCAGGACTTCGCGAAGACGCCGTCCGCGCCGGACGCGTACCTGCGCTCCTCCGACTGCTTCCTGAAGCTGAAGATGAAGGAGGAGTCGAAGCTGGCGCTGGAGGAGCTGGTGAAGGGCTACCCCAAGTCGGACGCGGCCAAGACGGCGAAGACGAAGCTGGCGGACCTGGAGAAGAAGCCCGCGCCCGCTCCCGCGCCGAAGAAGGCGAAGAAGTGATGAGCCCCCGCGCCCCCCGGCTCGCCGCCCTGGCGCTCCTGTTGCTCCTGCCGCTGATGGCGGGGGCCGCGCCGAAGAAGCTCGTGCTGCTCTTCACCGGGGACAATGGGGGCGAAGTCGCCCCCTGTGGTTGACGCCACAACCCGTCTGGCGGTCTGGCCAGACGAAAGACGGTCCTGGCCGGGGAGCGCGCGAAGGGCGTGCCGGTGCTCGCACTGGACGCGGGCAACGCGCTCTTCAAGACCCTGGCGGAGGGCCCGGAGGCGAAGCCTCGCGCGGAGCTGCTGCTGGAGCAGCTGGACGCGCAGGGCTACGCGGCCATGGCCGTGGGCCAGCGCGACCTCGTGCTGGGCGTGGACTTCCTGAAGAAGAAGACGAAGGGCGCGAAGCTGAAGCTCGTGTCCGCGAACCTCGTGGACGCGAAGGGGCAGCCGCTCTTCCCCGCGTCGGTGGTGACGACGGTGGGCGGGCTGAAGGTGGGCATCATCGGTGTGTCCCCGGAGTCGGCGGACGGCACGGCCTTGCTGCCCGCGGGCGTGCGGGGCCTGCCGGTGGGGCCGGCGGTGACCTCCGAGGTGAAGCGCCTGCGCCAGAAGGAGCAGGTGTCGCTGGTGGTGTTGCTCGCGGCGGTGCCCTACGTGGAGGCCGTGAAGCTGGCCCAGGGCGCCGAGGGCGTGGACTTCGTGGTGCAGTCGCACGACGGCCGGGGCGTGGGCATGGCGCAGCGCCAGGGCGTGTCCACGCTGGTGCCGCCCGGAGAGCGGGGCCGCCAGGTCGCGAAGCTGGAGCTGTCCGTGGAGGGCGCTGGTCCCTTCGCGGACCTGTCCGAGGCGAACCGCGCCCGGGAGAGCCAGCGCATGGTGGAGGCGAACATCGCGCGGGTGCAGGAGCGCCTGAAGACGGAGAAGAACGAGGACACGCGCCGCTCGCTCCAGGAGACGCTGACCTCCTTCGAAGCGCGGCGCGACGCCCTGGCCCGCACGGCGGCGGCGCAGGGCCCGGCGACGGGGCGCACGTACCAGCTGACGTACCTGCAGCTGGGCGCGGACGTGGCGTCGGATGCCGCCGTCCAGAAGCAGGTGGAGCGCGTGGAGCCGCCCGGCTCCGCGGGTCACTGAGCTTCCGCGTGTGGAGCCAACCCCGTCCATCCTGGGACGGGGCTGAAACACCTGTTTCATTCCCTGTCGCGGGATGTGCCACGCCCGTTCCAGCCCTGCTGGAGAGCAGGCAGGCCCGGCGGCATGGAACGCATGGCAGGTCGCTCTTCAACCGAATAATGTGATCAACAGGTTTCCTGGCCTCCCCCACGCTGCTCACGCGACGAGCGGCAGGCCGCGCGTGATCGACATTTGCCGACACTGACCCGAGGGCGATGCGTCCAGATTTCCGGGCGTCCCTCAGGGCCGTGTCGCGTCCAGAGTGCGGAGTCAATTCGATGAGCAGCAGCGGTGATTTGTCGAAGCGGATCGCGAATCTGTCTCCGGAGAAGCGCGCGGAGCTGCTGAAGAAGATGGCCGCGCAGAAGCAGGCGGCGGGGACTCCGGCGCGGGCGGCCTTCCCGCTGAGGGACCGGTCGAAGCCGGCGGAGCTGTCCTTCGCGCAGCAGCGGCTGTGGTTCATGGACCAGTTGGCGCCGGGCAGCCCGCTCTACAACGTGCCCGTGGCGGTGCGGCTGGAGGGCGCGGTGGACGTGGCGGTGCTGGAGCGCTCGCTGCGCGAGGTGGTGCGGCGCCACGAGTCGCTGCGCACGACCTTCCAGGGCGGCGAGAGCGGGCCGGTGCAGCACTTCGCGGACGCGCCCGTGTTGGAGCTGGAGCGCACGGACGTGAGCGCGCTCGCGGTGGAAGCGCGCGAGGCCGAAGCCTGGCGCCGGGTGCGGGAAGGGGCGCTGCGTCCCTTCGACCTCGCCACGGGCCCGCTGATGCGCGCGCTGCTGGTGCGGCTGGGGGACGCGGACCACCTGATGCTGGTGGTGATGCACCACATCGTCTCGGACGGGTGGTCGCTGGGCGTGCTCGTGCGCGAGGTGGCGGTGCTCTACGCCATGTTCCTGCAGGGGCAGCCGTCGCCGCTGCCGGAGCTGGCCGTGCAGTACGCGGACTACGCGGCCTGGCAGCGGGAGACGTTGCAGGGCGCGGCGCTGGAGCGGCAGCTGGCGTACTGGCGTGAGCAGCTGTCGGGCGCGCCGCCCGCGCTGGAGCTGACGACGGACAAGCCCCGGCCCGCGACGCGTGGCTTCCGGGGCGCGCGCACGCCCATCCAGTGGCCTCGCGAGCTGACGGACTCGCTCCGGGCGCTGGCGCAGCGGGAGGGCGCGACGCTGTTCATGGTGCTGCTGGCCGGGTGGCAGTCGCTGCTGTCGCGCTACTCCGGGCAGGACGACGTGAGCGTGGGCTCTCCCATGGCGGGCCGGACCCGCTCGGAGCTCGAAGGCCTCATCGGCATGTTCGTCAACACGCTGGTCCTGCGCGCGCGCTTCACGCCGGAGCTGTCGTTCCAGGGACTGGTGCGCCAGCTGCGCGAGACGATGGTGGGCGCGACGGACCACCAGGACGTGCCGTTCGAGAAGCTGGTGGAGGCGCTCCAGCCGGAGCGCGACTCGGGGCGCACGCCGTTCTTCCAGGCGATGTTCGCGCTGCAGAACGCGCCGCGTGGCCCGGTCGCCGTGCAGGGCCTGAAGCTGAACGCGATGGAGGTGGACACCCAGACCGCCAAGTTCGATCTGCTCCTCCAGCTCACGGAGGCGGATGGGAACCTGAGCGGCTACGTGGAGTACGACACCGACCTCTTCCACGCCGCCACCGTCGCGCGGATGGTGGAGCACCTGCGCGGCCTGCTGGAGTCCGCCGTGGCCCACCCGGCGCTGCCCGTGGCCCGGCTGTCCATGGTGAAGGCCGCCGAGCGCCACTTGCTGGCCGTGGACTGGAACCGGACGCAGGCGGCGTATCCGCGGGAGCGGCCGGTGCACGCGCTCTTCGCGGAGCAGGCGCGCAAGGCGCCGGACCGGGTGGCGGTGGTGCAGGGCGTGGATGGCCGGACGCTCACGTACGGCGAGCTGGACACGAAGGCGAACCAGCTGGCGCATCACCTGCGCGGGCTGGGAGTGAAGCGTGGCACGCGGGTGGGCGTGTACGTGGATCGCTCCTGGGAGATGGTGGTGGGGCTGCTCGGCACCCTGAAGGCCGGGGGCGCGTACGTACCGGTGGACCGCAACTACCCGGCGGAGCGCATCGCGCTGCTGCTGGAGGACGCGGGCGTCGAAGTGACGCTGACGCAGCAGTCGCTGGTGGAGAAGCTGCCGGCTGGAGCGGGCAAGCCGCTCTGCGTGGACACGGCGTGGGAGTCCATCCGCCGTGAACCGGAGCCGGCACCGGACGTGGAGGTGGGCGGCGAAGACCTGGCGTACATCATCTTCACGTCGGGCAGCACGGGGCGACCGAAGGGCGTGTGTGTTCCCCACCGGGGCATCACCCGGTTGGTGCTGGGCAACGACTTCATGCGCTTCGAGCCGGACGCGGTCTGGTCGCAGACGGGGCCGGTGGCCTTCGACGCCTCGACGCTGGAGCTGTGGGGCTCACTGCTGCACGGCGCGAAGCTGGTGCTGGCGCCGCCGCACGCGCTGACGTTGGAGGAACTGGGCGCGCTGGTGAAGCAGGAGCGCGTCAGCACGTTGTGGCTGACGACGGCGCTCTACGAGCAGATGGTGCTGCACCAGGGGGAGGTCCTGACGGGCGTGTCGCAGGTGATGACGGGCGGTGACGTGATGCCGCCCCAGCGCGTGCGGGAGCACCTGGCGCGGTTGCCGGAAGGCCCGGTGCTGGTGCACGCGTACGGCCCGACGGAGAACACCACGTTCTCCACCACCCACAGGATGACGGGGCGCACGGAGTTCGAAGGGTCGGTGTCCATCGGCAAGCCCATCGGGAACTCGACGGCGTACGTGCTGGACGCGCACGGCGACGTGGCGGGTGTGGGCGTGCCGGGTGAGCTGTTCGTGGGAGGCGAGGGCCTCGCATGGGGCTACCTCCACCGTGCGGACCTCACGGCGGAGCGCTTCGTGCCCCACGCCTTCAGCACGGAGCCCGGCGCGCGGCTGTACCGCACGGGAGACAAGGCGCGCTGGAAGGAAGACGGGACGCTGGAGTTCCTCGGCCGCACCGACTTCCAGGTGAAGGTGCGTGGCTTCCGCATCGAGCTGGGCGAAATCGAAGCCGCGCTCGGCCTGCATCCGGATGTGGCGGAGGCCACGGTGGTGGTGCGGGGGCAGGGTGTGGACAAGCAGCTGGTGGGGTATGCCGTCGCGAAGCCGGAGCGGACGCTCGACGCGGCGGAGCTCAAGGCACACCTGCGGCAGCGGCTGCCGGAGTACATGGTGCCCACCGTCCTGATGTCGCTGGACGCGCTGCCGCTCAGCGCCAACGGCAAGGTGGATCGCAAGGCGCTGCCGGAGCCGGAGGCCCCGCGCTCGGAGAAGGTCCACGAGGCGCCCCGCACGGAGACCGAAGCGAAGCTGGCGGCCATCTGGGCGCAGGTGCTGCGTGTGCCCCAGGTGGGCGTGAAGGACAACTTCTTCGAGTTGGGCGGGCACTCGCTGCTGGCGACGCAGGTGGCCTCGCGGATCCGCGCGGGGTTCGGCGTGGAGCTGCCGCTGCGGGAGCTGTTCGAGTCCGCCACGCTGGAGGCCCTGGCGCTCCGCCTGGAGCGCGCCACCCGCTCCGTCGTCCCGCCGCTGGTGCCGGTGTCGCGCGAGCAGCCCCTGCCGTTGTCGTTCGCGCAGCAGCGCCTGTGGTTCATCGACCAGTTGGAGCCGGGCAGCCCGCTCTACAACGTCCCGCTCGCGGTCCGTCTGGAGGGCGCGCTGGACGTCGCGATGCTCCAGCGGGCGCTCGATGAGCTGGTGCGCCGCCACGAAGCACTCCGCACGACGTTCACGGCGCACGAGGGCACGCCGGTGCAGGTGGTGCATCCGCCCTCGGCGATGCCGCTGGAGGTGGAGGACCTGCGCGCCGTCGGAGCGGGCGAGCGGGAGGAAGAGGCCCGCCGCCGGGTGATGGCGCAGGGGTTGCGGTCCTTCGACCTGTCGCGCGGGCCGCTGGTCCGCGCGCAGTTGGTGCGGCTGGAGGAGCACGACCACCTGCTCGCGCTCACGATGCACCATGCCATCTCGGATGGCTGGTCGTTGGGCGTGCTCGTGCGGGAGATGGGCGCGCTGTACGCGGCGTTCGTGCAGGGCCAGCCCTCCGCGCTGCCGGAGCTGCCGCTCCAGTACGCGGACTACGCGGCCTGGCAGCGCGGCTGGCTTCAGGGAGACGCGCTGGAACGCGAGGTGTCCTTCTGGAAGGGCCGGCTCGCGGGGGCGCCCGCCGCCCTGGAGTTGCCCACGGACCATCCGCGTCCAGCGGTGCGGGGCAACGCGGGAGCGATGCACTTCTTCCAGTGGTCCCCCGCGATGACGCAGCGCCTGCGAGCGTTGGCGCAGCGCGAGGGCGCCTCGCTGTACATGGTGCTGCTGGCCGGGTGGCAGTCGCTGCTGTCGCGCTACTCGGGTCAGACGGACATCAGCGTGGGTTCGCCCATCGCGGGCCGGACGCGGGCGGAGCTGGAAGGGCTCATCGGCTTCTTCGTCAACACGCTGGTGCTGCGTGCCCAGGTGGACGGGGAGACGTCCTTCCGTGAGTTGCTGACGCAGGTGCGAGGCACGGTGCTGGAGGCCTACGAGCACCAGGACGTGCCGTTCGAGAAGCTGGTGGAAGCGCTCCAGCCGGACCGCAGCCTGAGCCACACGCCGCTGTTCCAGACGCTGCTGGCGCTCCAGAACGTGCCGCAGGGCGACCTGGGGCTGCCGGGCATGGCGCTCAAGCCGGTGATGATGGAGAGCCGCACGTCGAAGTTCGACCTGAGCGTCTTCTTCGTGGAGGAGGGCGAAGGGCTGAGGGGCTCGGTCGAATACAGCACCGAGCTGTACGACGCCGCGACGGTGCGCCGGATGGTGGAGCACCTGCGGGTCCTGCTGGATGCGGCGCTGTCGAGTCCGGAGGCCGCCGTGTCCCGGCTGCCGATGGTGGACGCGGAGGAGCGGCGGCGGATCCTCGACGGCGGCAACCGCATGGCGGCGGAGGCCGCGGGCACCACGCCGGTGCACGTGCTGTTCTCCGAGCAGGCCCGGAAGACGCCGGACGCGATTGCGATCCAGGTGCATGACGGGCGGACGTTGACGTACGGCGAGCTGGACGCGAAGGCGAACCAGTTGGCGCATCACCTGCGGAGCCAGGGCGTGAAGCGCGGCACGCGAGTGGGCGTGTACGTGGAGCGCTCGCTGGAGATGGTGGCGGGGCTGCTGGCCATCCTGAAGGCGGGAGGCGCGTACGTGCCGGTGGACCGCAACTACCCGGCGGAGCGCATCGCGCTGCTGCTGGGGGATGCGGGCGTGGGCGTGACGCTGACGCAGCGGTCGCTGGTGGAGAAGCTGCCGGCGAGCGCGGGCACGCCGCTGCTGCTGGACACGGCCTGGAGCGAGATCGCACACCAGCCGATGTCGGCGCCGCAGGTGGAAGTCAGCGCCGAAGACCTGGCGTACGTGATGTTCACGTCGGGAAGCACGGGCCGCCCGAAGGGCGTGAGCGTGCCGCACCGGGGCATCACGCGGCTGGTGGTGGGCAACGACTTCCTGCGCTTCGGGCCAGAGGAGGTCTGGCTGCAACTGGCGCCGGTGGCCTTCGACGCCTCGACGCTGGAACTCTGGGGCGCGTTGCTGCACGGAGCGAAGCTGGTGCTGGCGCCACCGCACGCGCAGACGCTGGAGGAGCTGGGCGCGCTGCTGCGCAAGGAGCGCATCAGCACGCTGTGGCTGACGGCGGCGCTGTACGAGCAGATGGCGCTGCATCAGGTGGACGCGCTGGCTGAGGTGTCTCGGGTGCTGGCGGGTGGCGACGTGCTGCCGGCGCAGCGAGTGCGCGAGCACCTGAAGCGCCTGCCACAAGGCGCGGTGCTGGTGAATGGGTACGGCCCGACGGAGAACACGACGTTCTCCACGACGCACGCGCTCACACGCGACACGGACCTCACCGCTTCGGTGCCTATCGGCAAGCCGATTGGGAACTCGACGGCATACGTGCTGGAGCCGCACGGGGATGTGGCCGGGGTGGGTGTACCGGGTGAGCTGTTCGTGGGCGGTGAGGGACTGGCGTGGGGCTACCTCAACCGTGCGGACCTCACGGCGGAGCGCTTCGTGCCGAACGCCTTCAGCACGGCTCCCGGCGCCCGGCTGTACCGGACGGGAGACAAGGCGCGCTGGAAGGAAGACGGGACGCTGGAGTTCCTCGGGCGCACCGACTTCCAGGTGAAGGTGCGTGGCTTCCGCATCGAATTGGGTGAAGTGGAAGCGGCCCTGCTCCAGCATCCGGACGTGGCGGAAGCCGCGGCGGTGGTGCGCGACGTCGGCGGAGACAAGCGGCTTGTCGCGTGGCTCGTCGCGAAGCCGGGGCAGAACATCGATCCGAAGGCCGTGGAAGCGGAGCTGCGGCAGCGGTTGCCGGAGTACATGGTGCCGTCAGCGATGGGCGTGTTGGACGCGCTGCCGCTCACGGCCAACGGCAAGGTGGACCGCAAGGCGCTCATGGCGCTGGAGGCGCAGGAGGCAGGAACCGCCTTCGAGGCGCCCCGCACGGAGGTGGAGAAGAAGCTGGCGGCCATCTGGGCGGAGGTCCTGCGGGTGCCCTGGGTGGGGGTGAGGGACAACTTCTTCTCGCTCGGTGGCCACTCGCTGCTGGCGACGCAGGTGGTGTCACGGATCCGCTCGGAGCTCGGAGTGGAGATCTCGTTGCGAGTCCTCTTCGAGGCACCCGTGCTCGAAGTCCTGGCCCAGCGGTTGGGAACGGCCGCGAGTCACCAGCCCACGGCGCTGAAGTCCGTCGCGAGTGATGAAGCGCCGCCCCTGTCGTTCGCGCAGCAGCGCCTGTGGTTCATCGACCAGATGGAGCCGGGAAGCGCGATCTACAACGTGCCCGTCGCTGTCCGGCTGCGGGGCACGTTGAAGCGCGGAGCGCTCGTGCGAGCCCTGGACGAAATCGTCCGGCGCCACGAAGCCCTCCGCACGACGTTCGAGCTGCACGAGGGCCAGCCCGTCCAGCGCATCCATCCCCACGCGCGACTGCCGGTGGCGGACGTCGACCTGGAGGAAATCGACAGCGAGCAGCGGGAGGAGGAAGTCCGGCGTCGGCTCGGAGTGGAGCTGGCGGAGCCCTTCGACCTGCACAAGGGCCCGCTCATCCGGGCGAGCCTGCTGAAGCTGGGAGCCACCGAGCATGTGTTGCTCATCACGATGCACCACATCGTGTCGGATGGCTGGTCGCTGGGAGTGCTGATTCGAGAAGTGGGAGCGTTGTACGCGGCCTTCACGGAAGGGCGTCCGTCGCCGTTGCCGGAGCTGTCGTTGCAGTACGCGGGCTATGCGGCATGGCAGCGCGGCTGGTTGCAGGGCGAGACGCTCCAGAAGGAGGTGGATTTCTGGAAGGGGAAGCTCGCCGGGACGCCGCCCGTCCTGGAGCTGCCGACGGACCATCCGCGTCCGGCGGTGCGAGGCAACGCGGGAGCGGTTCATTCTTTCGTGCTGCCGTCGTCGCTGGAGCAGCGCATTCGTGCGCTCGCGCAGAGCGAAGGTGCGTCGCTGTACATGGTGCTGCTGGCGGCGTGGCAGGTGCTGCTGTCGCGCTACAGCGGGCAGACGGACATCAGCGTGGGTTCGCCCATCGCGGGGCGGACGAGGGCGGAGCTGGAAGGGCTCATCGGTTTCTTCGTCAACACGCTGGTGCTGCGTGCGCGGGTGGACGGAGAGAAGTCCTTCCGTGAGCTGCTGACTCAGGTGAAGGGCACGGTGCTGGAGGCGTACGAGCACCAGGACGTGCCGTTCGAGAAGCTGGTGGAGGCGCTCCAGCCCGAGCGCAGCCTGAGCCACACGCCCCTGTTCCAGTCACTGCTGGCGTTGCAGAACATGCCGGAGGGAGAGGCACGGCTGCCCGGGCTGACGATGAAGCCCTTGGAGCTGGAGATCCGCACGTCGAAGTTCGACGTGAGCGTCTTCTTCACGGAGACGGCGCAGGGCCTGAGCGGGGCGGTGGAGTACAGCACCGAGTTGTTCGAAGCATCGACGGTGCAGCGGATGGTGGAGCACCTGCGCGTGCTGTTGGAAGGCGTGGTGGCGAAGCCGGAGGAAGCGGTTGGCCGGCTGCCCATGCTGACGTCCGAGGAGCGCCAGCAGGTGCTGGTGACGTGGAACCCGACGGCCACGCAGTCCCCTCGTGGCATGTCGGTGCACGCCCGCTTCGAGGCGCAGGCGAAGCGGACGCCGGACGCGGTGGCGCTGAAGCTCGCGGAAGGTGGCGGCACGCTGACGTACGGCGAACTGGACGCGAAGGCGAACCAGTTGGCGCATCACCTGCGGAGCCAGGGCGTGAAGCGCGGCACGCGAGTGGGCGTGTACGTGGAGCGCTCGCTGGAGATGGTGGCGGGGCTGCTGGCCATCCTGAAGGCGGGAGGCGCGTACGTGCCGGTGGACCGCAACTACCCGGCGGAGCGCATCGCGCTGCTGCTGGGGGATGCGGGCGTGGGCGTGACGCTGACGCAGCGGTCGCTGGTGGAGAAGCTGCCGGCGAGCGCGGGCACGCCGCTGCTGCTGGACACGGCCTGGAGCGAGATCGCACACCAGCCGATGTCGGCGCCGCAGGTGGAAGTCAGCGCCGAAGACCTGGCGTACGTGATGTTCACGTCGGGAAGCACGGGCCGCCCGAAGGGCGTGAGCGTGCCGCACCGGGGCATCACGCGGCTGGTGGTGGGCAACGACTTCCTGCGCTTCGGGCCAGAGGAGATCTGGCTGCAACTGGCACCGGTGGCCTTCGACGCCTCGACGCTGGAGTTGTGGGGCGCGCTGCTGCACGGAGCGAAGCTGGTGCTGGCGCCACCGCACGCGCAGACGCTGGAGGAGCTGGGCGCGCTGCTGCGCAAGGAGCGCATCAGCACGCTGTGGCTGACGGCCGCGCTGTACGAGCAGATGGCGCTGCATCAGGTGGACGCGCTGGCTGGGGTGTCGCGAGTGCTCGCGGGCGGCGACGTGCTGCCGGCGCAGCGCGTGCGCGAACACCTGAAGCACCTGCCACAAGGCGCGGTGCTGGTGAACGGGTACGGCCCGACGGAGAACACGACGTTCTCCGCGACGCACGTGATCACGCGCGACACGGCCATCACGGCTTCAGTGCCCATCGGCAAGCCGATTGGAAACTCGACGGCGTACGTGCTGGACACGCACGGCGATGTGGCCGGCGTGGGCGTGCCCGGGGAACTGTACGTGGGAGGCGAAGGCCTCGCCTGGGGCTACCTCAACCGTGCGGACCTGACGGCGGAGCGCTTCGTGCCGAACGCGTTCAGCCCGGAGCCCGGTGCCCGGCTGTACCGGACGGGAGACAAGGCGCGCTGGAAGGAAGACGGGACGCTGGAGTTCCTGGGGCGCACCGACTTCCAGGTGAAGGTGCGCGGCTTCCGAATCGAGCTGGGCGAGGTGGAAGCGGCCCTGCTCCAGCATCCGGACGTGGCGGAATCCGTGGCGGTGGTGCGCGACGTTGGCGGAGACAAGCGGCTCGTCGCGTGGCTCGTGGCGAAGCCGGGACAGAACATCGATCCGAAGGCAGTGGAAGCGGAGCTGCGCAAGCACTTGCCGGAGTACATGGTGCCGTCGGCGATGGGCGTGTTGGATGCGCTGCCGCTCACGGCCAACGGCAAGGTGGACCGCAAGGCGCTGCCTGGAATCGAAGCGGCCCTTTCGGAGCACGAGTACGAAGCGCCTCGCACGGAGTCGGAGCAGAAGCTGGCGGCCATCTGGGCGGAGGTCCTGCGGGTGCCCAGGGTGGGGGTGAGGGACAACTTCTTCGCGCTGGGCGGGCATTCGCTGCTGGCGACCCAGGTGGTGTCGCGGATCCGGAAGGAGCTGGGCGCGGAGCTGCCACTGCGGACGTTGTTCGAGGCTCCGACGCTTGAAGCCCTGGCCCGACGGCTGGAAACGGCCGCGCGTCCGCTGTCCATGGCGCTGGAGTCGATCGCCAGCGGTGGGCCGCCACCTCTGTCGTTCGCGCAGCAGCGCCTGTGGTTCATCGACCAGTTGCAGCCGGGCAGCCCGCTCTACAACGTGCCCGTCGCGGTGCGTCTGGAAGGCGAACTGGACGTGGGAGCCCTGGACTGGGCCCTGCGTGAAATCGTCCGGCGCCACGAGGCCCTCCGCACGACGTTCGCGCTGCACGAAGGTCAGCCCGTGCAGCGCATTCAGTCCGAAGCGCGCCTCCCCATGGCGCACATCGACCTGGGGGCATTGGACAGCGAGCAGCGGGAGGCGGAAGTCCGGCGCCGGCTCGGAGTGGAGCTGGCGGAGCCCTTCGACCTGCACAAGGGTCCGCTCATCAGGGCGAGCCTGCTGAAGCTGGGATCCGCCGAGCACGTGCTGCTCATCACGATGCACCACATCGTGTCGGATGGCTGGTCGCTGGGAGTGCTGATCCGAGAAGTGGGAGCGTTGTACGCGGCTTTCACGGAAGGGCGGCCGTCGCCGCTGCCGGAGCTGTCGTTGCAGTACGCGGGCTATGCGGCGTGGCAGCGCGGCTGGTTGCAGGGAGAGACGCTCCAGAAGGAGGTGGATTTCTGGAAGGGGAAGCTCGCCGGGACGCCGCCAGTCCTGGAGCTGCCGACGGACCGTCCGCGTCCTGCGGTGCGAGGCAACGCGGGAGCCGTTCATTCCTTCGTGCTGCCGTCGTCGCTGGAGCAGGGGCTGAAGGCGCTGGCGCAGCGCGAGGGCGCGTCGCTGTACATGGTGCTGCTGGCGGGCTGGCAGGTGCTGCTGTCGCGCTACAGCGGGCAGACGGACATCAGCGTGGGTTCGCCCATCGCGGGCCGGACGCGCTCGGAGCTGGAAGGGCTCATCGGCTTCTTCGTCAACACGCTGGTGCTGCGTGCCCGGGTGGACGGGGAGCAGTCCTTCCGTGAGCTGCTGACGCAGGTGAGAGGCACGGTGCTGGAGGCGTACGAGCACCAGGAGGTGCCCTTCGAGAAGTTGGTGGAGGCGCTGCAGCCGGAGCGCAGCCTGAGCCACACGCCCCTGTTCCAGTCACTGCTGGCAGTGCAGAACACGCCGGAGGGAGAGGCGCGGCTGCCCGGGCTGACGATGAAGCCCTTGGAGCTGGAGATTCGCACGTCGAAGTTCGACGTGAGCGTCTTCTTCACGGAGACGCCGCAGGGCTTGAGCGGGGCGGTGGAGTACAGCACCGAGTTGTTCGAAGCAGCGACGGTGCGCCGGATGGTGGATCATCTGCGCGTGCTGCTGGAAGGCTTGGTGGCGAAGCCGGAGGAAGCGGTGGGCCGGCTGCCCATGCTGAAGGACGAGGAGCGCCAGCAGGTGCTGGTGACGTGGAATCAGCAGCAGGCGGAGTACGACCGCGACGCGACGATTCCGCAGCTCTTCGAGGCGCAGGCGAAGCGGACGCCGAATGCCGTAGCCGTGGTGAGTGGCAAGCAGCGGCTGACGTACCGGGAGGTGGAGGCGAAGGCGAATCAGTTGGCGCACCGGCTGCGCAAGCTGGGAGTGGGCCCGGAGTCCCGCGTAGGCCTGTGCGTGGAGCGCACGGCGGACGTGGTGGTGGGGACGCTGGGCATTCTCAAGGCCGGCGGCGCGTACGTGCCGTTGGATCCGAGCTACCCGAAGGAGCGACTGGGCTGGCTGCTGGAGGACGCACAGGGCCCGGCACTGGTGGCGCACTCGCACCTGTTGGAATCACTGCCTGCCTTCAATGCGCAGGCGGTGTGCCTGGACCGTGAAGAGGAATGGGCGGAGGAGTCCTGCTGCCCCGTGACGCCGGAAGTGCGCCCGGAGAATGTGGCGTACCTCATCTACACGTCGGGAAGCACGGGCCGCCCGAAGGGCGTGGCAGTGACGCACCGGAACGCCGTGGCGTTCCTGGCGTGGGCGACGGAGACGTTCACGGAGGAAGAGACGAAGGCAGTGCTCGCGGCGACGAGCCTGAACTTCGACCTCTCCGTCTTCGAACTCTTCGCGCCGCTGGTGAGGGGCGGCAGCGTGGTGGTGGTGCGCAATGCCCTGCACCTGGCGGAGGAGAAGCCGGAGGCGGAGGTGACGCTCATCAACACGGTGCCGTCGGCGATGGCGCAGTTGGTGCGGCTGAACGCCGTGCCGCCGTCGGTGCGCGTGGTGAATCTCGCGGGCGAAGCACTGCCTGAGACGTTGGCGAAGGCCGTGTACGCAGTGCCGACGGTGCAGAAGCTCTACAACCTGTATGGCCCGTCGGAAGACACGACGTACTCGACATGGTCGCTGGTGGGACGCGGAGAGGTTCCGAACATCGGCCGGCCGCTCACCAACACGCGGGCCTATGTGTTGGACAAGTACCTTCAGCCAGTGCCGGTGGGCGTGGCGGGAGAGCTTTTCCTGGCGGGCGAAGGACAGGCGCGGGGCTACCTGCTGAGGCCGGAGTTGACGGCGGAGAAGTTCCTGCCGGAGGTGTACGGCCCGGAAGGCAGCCGCATGTACCGCACGGGAGACCGCGTGCGGTACCGGGCGGATGGAGTGCTGGAGTACCTGGGGCGCGTGGACTTCCAGGTGAAGGTGCGAGGCTTCCGCATCGAGCTGGGCGAAGTGGAGTCCGCGCTGCGCCAGCAGGAGACAGTGAAGGAAGCAGTGGTGGTGGCGAAGGGGGAGGGCGCGGAGAAGCGCCTCGTGGCGTACGTGGCGCCGAAGGCAGGCGCGACGCTGGAAGCGGAGGCACTGAAGACAAGTCTGCGTCAGCGGCTGCCGGAGTACATGGTGCCCGGAGCGGTGGTGGTGCTGGAGGCACTGCCGCTCAACTCCAACGGCAAGGTGGACCGCAAGGCCCTGCCGGATCCAGAGGCACCGGCAGCCATCCTCACCTACGTGCCACCGCGTACGGAGATGGAAGCGAAGCTGGCGGCCATCTGGGCGGAAGTGCTGCGGGTTCCGCGGGTAGGCATGAAGGACGACTTCTTCGCGCTGGGGGGCCACTCGCTGCTCGCGACGCAGGTGGTGTCGCGGGTGCGCGCGGAGCTGGGCGCGGAGCTGCCGCTGCGCGCGCTGTTCGAGGCTTCCACCCTCGAGGCCCTGTCCCGACGCATGGAGACGGCGAGCCGCGCCCAGGACGCCCTGCCAGTCGACACGTCCATGGACACGGCGCCGCCGCTGTCCTTCGCGCAGCAGCGGCTGTGGTTCATCGACCAGATGGAGCCTGGGACGGCGCTCTACAACGTGCCCGTGGCGGTGCGGCTGGCGGGCTCGCTGGACGTGGCGGCCCTGGAGCAGGCCCTGCACGAAGTCGTGCGCCGGCATGAATCCCTGCGGACCACCTTCGAGGAGCGCGGCGGTCAGGCCGTCCAGGTCATCCAGCCGGCCCTGTCACTGGAACTGGGCCGGGTGGACCTGCGGACCGTTGACGAGGCCCACCGCGAGGCGGAGGCCCATCGGCAGGTGGAGCAGGAGATGCTCCGTCCCTTCGATCTGAGCCGTGGGCCGTTGATCCGCACCCGGCTGGTCACGCTCGGAGAGCGCGAGCACGTCCTGGTGGTGACGATGCACCACATCGTGTCGGACGGCTGGTCGTTGGGCGTCCTGATTCGTGAGGTGGGCGCGCTGTACGCGGCCTTCTCCTCGGGGCAGCCGTCACCCCTGCCCGAGCTGTCCATCCAGTACGCGCGCTACGCCGCCTGGCAGCGCGGCCGGCTCCAGGGCGACGTCCTGGCGCGGCAGGTGGACTACTGGAAGCGGAAGCTCGCCGGGGCGCCGCCGGTGCTGGAGCTGCCGACGGACCGCCCGCGTCCGCCCGAGCGGGGCATCGCGGGCGCGACGCTCAACTTCACCCTGTCCCGGTCGCTCACCGCGGACCTCAAGGCGCTGGCCCAGCGGGAGGGGGCCTCGCTGTACATGGTGCTGCTCGCCGGGTGGCAGGTGCTGATGGCGCGCTACAGCGGCCAGCAGGACATCAGCGTGGGCTCGCCCATCGCGGGCCGCATGCGCGCGGAGCTGGAGGCGCTCATCGGCTTCTTCGTCAACACGCTCGTGCTGCGCACGAACGTGGACGGCGGCCTGTCCTTCCGGAGGCTGCTCGCCCAGGTGCGCGAGACGGTGCTGGATGCGTACGAGCACCAGGAGGTCCCGTTCGAGAAGCTGGTGGAGGTCCTCCAGCCGGAGCGCAGCCGCAGCCACACGCCGCTCTTCCAGACGATGCTCGCCCTGCAGAACATGCCGCTGGGCGAGCTGCGGCTGCCGGACCTGGCGCTCCAGCCGGTGAGCGTGGAGAGCCCCATCGCGAAGTTCGACCTGAGCGTGACGTTCGTGGAGGTGCCTCACGGCATCTCCGGCACGCTGGAGTACAGCACGGAGTTGTTCGACGCGAGCACCCTCCAGCGGATGGTCTCGCACCTGCTCACGCTGCTGGAAGGCGCGGTGGAGCGCCCGGACACGCGCGTGTCTCGTCTGCCCCTGCTGACCGCCGCCGAGCGCGCCCAGGTGGTCTCCACCTGGAACGACACGGCCCTGGCCGCGGCCTGGGATGGCTGCTTCCACGAGTGCGTGGAGACGCAGGCGGCGCTCATGCCGGAGGCGCTCGCCGTGCTGGACGGGGCGCGCCAGCTGGACTTCGCGCAGCTCAACGCGCGCGCCAACCAGCTCGCCCACTGGTTGCGCCAGCGTGGGGTGGGGCCGGAGGTGCGCGTGGCGCTCTTCGTGGAGCGCTCGGTGGAGATGATGGTCGCCGCGCTGGGCGTGATGAAGGCCGGCGGCGCCTACGTGCCGTTGGATCCCGCCTGGCCGTCCGAACGCCTGGGCTGGTTGGCGAAGGACTGCAACGCGCGCTGGGTGCTCACCCAGCGGCGGCTCGCCGGGGCGCTCCCGGAGGGGCTCGATGTGCTGTGCCTGGATGACGCCGGTCCGCTGGAGGAGCTGGCGCGGCAGCCGCGGGAGAACCCGGCCCGCGTGAGCCTCCCGACGCACCTGGCGTACATCATCTACACGTCGGGCAGCACGGGCCGTCCCAAGGGCGTGATGGTGCAGCACGCCTCGATGATGAACCTGCGCGCCGCGCACAAGGTGACGACGTTCGCCGGAGTCACCGCGCCGGTGCGGGTGAGCTTCAACGCGCCGCTGGCCTTCGACGCGTCGGTGCAGCAGTTGGTGCAACTGGCGGACGGCCACGCGCTGTGCATCGTGCCGGCGGACGTGCGCGAGGACGTGGCCCGCATGGCGGCGTGGCTGGAGGCGCAGCAGGTGGACGTGCTCGACTGCACGCCCGCGCACCTGCGCCTGCTGCTGGACGAAGGGCTCGGCACGCGCCGGCCCATGCGCGTCCTCGTGGGCGGCGAAGCGGTGGACGAGGCGCTGTGGGCGAGGCTCGCGGCGCTCCCGGGCCTCAAGGGCTTCAACGTGTACGGCCCCACCGAGTGCACGGTGGACGTCACCGCGCGCCCCATCGTGGCGGACACGCCGCGCCCGGTGCTGGGGCGGCCCATGGCGAACCAGCAGGGCTACGTGCTGGACCCCGAGCTCCAGCCCGTCCCCGTGGGTGTGCCTGGAGAGCTGTACGTCGGCGGCGCGGGGCTCGCGCGCGGCTACCTGGAGCGGCCGGAGCTGTCGGCGGAGCGTTTCATCCCGGACAGCCTGGGCGCGCAGCCGGGCGGACGGCTCTACCGCACGGGCGACCGCGTCCGCTGGCTGGCCACGGGCGAGCTGGAGTACCTGGGCCGCCTGGACTTCCAGGTGAAGGTGCGAGGCTTCCGCATCGAACTGGGCGAGGTCGAGACCGCGCTCGCGCAGCAGCCCGGCGTCAGCGAGGCCGTGGTGCTGGTGCGGGGCGACGGCGCGGACAAGCGGCTCGTCGGCTACGTCGTGGCGAAGGAAGGCCACGCGCTGGACGTGGAGACGCTGCGCACGGGCCTGCGCCAGGGGATGCCCGAGTACATGATCCCCTCGGCGCTGATGGTGCTGGACGCCCTGCCGCTCAACGCGAACGGCAAGGTGGACCGCCGGGCGCTGCCGGAGCCGGAGGCCGCGAATGTGGCCGACGCCTACGTGGCCCCGCGCACGGTGACGGAGGCGAAGCTCGCGGCCATCTGGGCGGAGGTGCTGCGCCTGGAGCGCGTGGGCGTGAAGGACAACTTCTTCGCGCTGGGCGGCCACTCCCTGCTGGCGACGCAGGTGGTGTCGCGGCTGCGCACGTCGCTGGGTGTGGAGATGCCGTTGCGCCTGCTGTTCGAGGCGCCCACGGTGGAGGCGCTGTCGCAGCGGATCGCTCGGCTGGGACGCTCCGGCGTGCCCATGCTGCGCGCCGGGGTGCGTCCGGCGTCGCTGCCGCTGTCCTTCGCGCAGCAGCGGCTGTGGTTCATCGACCAGTTGGAGCCGGGCAGTCCGCTCTACAACGTGCCCAGCGTGGTGCGGCTGGAGGGAGACCTGGACGCCGCGGCGCTGGAGCAGTCGCTGCGGGCGCTCGTGCAACGGCACGAAGCCCTGCGCACGACGTTCGAGGAGGAGTCGGGCCAGCCCGTCCAGCGCATCCACGCGTCCGTGGACGTGCCGCTGAACACCGTGGACCTGTCGGCGTCCGGGGCCACGCGAGAGGACGAGGCCCGGCAGCGGGTGCTGGAGGAGATGGCGAAGCCCTTCGACCTGATGCGGGGCCCGCTGCTGCGGACGCTGCTGCTGCGGCTGGACGCGCGCGACCACCTGCTGGTGCTCACGATGCACCACGCCGTGTCCGACGGTTGGTCCGTGGGAGTCCTGCTCCGTGAGCTGGGCACGCTGTACAGCGCGCTGGCGCGAGGACAGGCGTCGACGCTGCCGGAGTTGCCGGTGCAGTACGCGGACTACGCGGCGTGGCAGCGCGACTGGTTGCAGGGGGCGACGCTCCAGCAGGAGGTGGACTACTGGAAGCAGTCGTTGACGGGAGCGCCGCCGGTGCTGGAGTTGCCCACGGACCGTCCGCGTCCGGCGGTGCGCACCAATGCCGGCACGACGCTGGGCTTCATGCTGCCGCTGGAGCTGTCCCAGAAGCTGAGCGCGCTGGCCCAGAAGGAGGGCGCATCGCTGTTCATGGTGCTGCTGGCCGGGTGGCAGGTGCTGCTGTCGCGCTACAGCGGCCAGACGGACATCAGTGTGGGGTCACCCATCGCGGGGCGGACGCGAGCGGAGCTGGAAGGGCTCATCGGCTTCTTCGTCAACACGCTGGTGCTGCGGGCGCAGGTGGACGGGGAGGCGTCCTTCCGTGCGCTGCTGGATCAGGTGAGGGGCACGGTGCTGGGCGCGTACGAGCACCAGGAGGTGCCCTTCGAGAAGCTGGTGGAGGCGCTCCAGCCCGAGCGCAGCCTGAGCCACACGCCGCTGTTCCAGACGTTGATGTCGCTCCAGAACGTGCCCACCGAGGAGTCCAAGCTCCCCGGCCTGGTGCTCAAGCCGGTGGACTTCGAAGGCCGCACGTCGAAGTTCGACGTGAGCCTCTTCTTCACGGAGACGGCGCAGGGCTTGAGCGGAGGAGTGGAGTACAGCACCGACCTGTTCGAAGCCGCGACGGTGCGTCGGATGGTGGAGCACCTGCGGGTGCTGCTGGAAGGCGTGGTGGCGAAGCCGGAGGAATCAGTGGGCCGGCTGCCCATGCTCACGTCCGAGGAGCGCCAGCAGGTGCTGGTGACGTGGAACCAGCAGCAGGCGGAGTACGACCGCGACGCGACGATTCCCCAGCTCTTCGAGGCGCAGGCGAAGCGCACCCCGAATGCCGTGGCCGTGGTGAGCGGCAAGCAGCGGCTGACGTACCGGGAGGTGGAGGCGAAGGCGAACCAACTGGCGCACAAGCTGCGCAAGCTGGGAGTGGGCCCCGAGTCGCGAGTAGGCCTGTGCGTAGAGCGCACGGCGGACGTGGTGGTGGGAACGCTGGGCATCCTGAAGGCCGGCGGCGCGTACGTGCCGTTGGATCCGAGCTACCCGAAGGAGCGACTGGGCTGGCTGTTGGAGGATGCGCAGGGTCCGGCGTTGGTAGCGCACTCGTACCTGCTGGAGTCGCTGCCCGCCTTCAGTGCGCAGGCGGTGTGCCTGGACCGGGAGGAGGAGTGGGCGGAGGAGTCCTGCTGCCCCGTGACGCCGGAAGTGCGCCCGGAGAACGTGGCGTACCTCATTTACACGTCGGGAAGCACGGGCCGCCCGAAGGGCGTGGCGGTGACGCACCGGAACGCCGTGGCCTTCCTGTCGTGGGCAACGGAGACGTTCACGGAGGAAGAGACGAAGGCAGTGCTCGCGGCGACGAGCCTGAACTTCGACCTCTCCGTCTTCGAGCTCTTCGCGCCGCTGGTGCGAGGCGGCAGCGTGGTGGTGGTGCGCAATGCCCTGCACCTGGTGGAGGAGAAGCCAGACGCGGAGGTGACGCTCATCAACACGGTACCGTCGGCGATGGCGCAATTGGTGCGGCTGAACGCCGTGCCGCCGTCGGTGCAGGTCATCAACCTCGCCGGTGAAGCGTTGCCGGAGACGCTGGCGAAGGCCGTGTACGCGGTGCCGACGGTGAGGAAGCTCTACAACCTGTACGGCCCGTCGGAAGACACGACGTACTCGACATGGTCGCTGGTGGGGCGCGCAGAGGTGCCGAACATCGGCCGCCCCCTCACGAACACACGGGCGTACGTGCTGGACAAGTACCTCCAGCCGGTGCCGGTAGGCGTGGCGGGCGAGCTTTTCCTGGCGGGCGAAGGTCAGGCACGGGGCTACCTGCTGAGGCCGGAGCTGACGGCGGAGAAGTTCCTGCCGGAGGTGTACGGCCCGGAAGGCAGCCGCATGTACCGCACGGGAGACCGGGTGCGGTACCGGGCGGATGGAGTGCTGGAGTACCTGGGCCGAGTGGACTTCCAGGTGAAGGTGCGAGGCTTCCGAATCGAGCTGGGCGAAGTGGAGTCCGCGCTGCGCCAGCAGGAGGCAGTGAAGGAAGCAGTGGTGGTGGCGAAGGGGGAGGGCGCGGAGAAGCGCCTCGTGGCGTACGTGGCGCCGAAGGCCGGCGCGACACTGGAAGCGGAGTCGCTGAAGGCCAGTCTGCGCCAACGGCTGCCGGAGTACATGGTGCCCGGAGCGGTGGTGGTGCTGGATGCGCTGCCGCTTAACTCCAACGGCAAGGTGGACCGCAAGGCGCTGCCGGAGCCGGATGCCCCCAAGGCCGGAAGCACCTACGAAGCGCCGCGCACGGAAACGGAAGCGAAGCTGGCAGCCATCTGGGCCGAAGTGCTGCGGGTGCCCCAGGTAGGCGTGAAGGACGACTTCTTCGCGCTGGGAGGCCATTCGCTGCTCGCGACGCAGGTGGTGTCGCGGGTGCGTGTGGAGACGGGCGCGGAGCTGCCGCTGCGTGCGCTGTTCGAAGCGCCCACGGTGCAAGCCCTCGCCCGCCGGTTGGAGAAGGCCGGACGTGCGCAGGCACCGGCCCTCGTGCCTGTGTCGGGGGAAGCTGTGTTGCCGCTGTCGTTCGCGCAGCAGCGGCTGTGGTTCATTGATCAGCTGGATCCGGGCACCGCCCTCTACAACGTGCCTGTCGCCATCCGTCTGGAAGGCGACTGGGATGCGGGGGCCTTGGAACGGGCTCTGCACGAGGTCGTGCGCCGTCACGAGGCCCTGCGCACGACGTTCGTCGTGGGCAACCCCGAGCCAGTCCAACAGACCGTGCCTGACAGCGCCTTCACGCTGGCAGTGGACGACCTGACGGCGAACACCGCCGAGGTCCGGCGACGCGTGGAACAGGAAGTGCTGCGGCCCTTCGATTTGGCACAGGGGCCCCTGATCCGGGCGTTGCTGCTGAAGCTCGGCGCGCGAGAGCACGTGCTCGTCGTCACGATGCACCACATTGTGTCGGACGGATGGTCGCTCGGGGTTTTTGTCCGCGAGGTCGGCGCGCTCTACGCGGCGTTCGTGCGGGACCAGCCCTCACCGCTGCCGGAGCTGCCGGTGCAGTACGCGGGCTACGCGGCGTGGCAGCGCGGCTGGTTGCAGGGGGCGACGCTCCAGCGGGAGGTGGACTACTGGAAGCAGCAGCTCGCCGGTGCTCCGCCGGTGCTGGAGTTGCCCACGGACCGTCCGCGTCCCGCCGTGCGAGGAAACGCGGGAGCGACCCAGGGCTTCCTCTGGCCGCAATCGCTGGTCCAGGACCTGCGAGGCCTCGCGCAGCGCGAAGGGGCCTCGCTGTACATGGTGCTGCTGGCGGGCTGGCAGGTGCTGCTGTCGCGCTACAGCGGGCAGACGGACATCAGTGTGGGTTCGCCCATCGCGGGCCGTACGCGCGCGGAGGTGGAAGGCCTCATCGGCCTCTTCGTCAACACGCTGGTCCTGCGTGCCCAGGTGGATGGAGATCAGTCCTTCCGGACGCTGCTGAAGCAGGTGCGAGGAACGGTGCTGGGCGCGTACGAGCACCAGGACGTGCCGTTCGAGAAGCTGGTGGAAGCGCTGCAGCCGGAGCGCAGCCTGAGCCACACGCCGCTGTTCCAGACGCTGCTGGCCCTCCAGAACGTGCCCGAGGGAGACGCGCAGCTGCCAGGGCTGACGATGACGCCGCTGGAGCTGGAGAACCGCATGTCGAAGTTCGACGTGAGCGTCTTCTTCACGGAGACGGCACAGGGCTTGAGCGGAAGCGTGGAGTACAGCACCGATCTGTTCGAAGCGGCGACAGTGCAGCGGATGGTGGAGCACCTGCGCGTGCTGATGGAAGGCGTGGTGGCGAAGCCGGAGGAAGCGGTGGGCCGGCTGCCCATGCTGAAGGACGAGGAGCGCCAGCAGGTGCTGGTGACGTGGAATCAGCAGCAGGCGGAGTACGACCGCGACACGACGATTCCGGGGCTCTTCGAGGCGCAGGCGAAGCGGACGCCGAATGCCGTGGCGGTGGTGAGCGGCAAGCAGCGGCTGACGTACCGGGAAGTGGAGGCCAAGGCGAACCAACTGGCGCACCGGCTGCGCAATCTGGGAGTAGGCCCGGAGTCACGGGTGGGTCTGTGCGTAGAGCGCACGGCGGACGTGGTGGTGGGAACGCTGGGCATCCTCAAGGCGGGCGGCGCGTACGTGCCGTTGGATCCGAGCTATCCGAAGGAGCGACTGGGCTGGCTGCTGGAGGACGCGCAAGGCCCGGCACTGGTGGCGCACTCGCGCCTCTTGGAGGCGCTGCCCGCATTCAGTGCGCAGGCCGTGTGCCTGGACACGGACGCGACGTTGGCCACGGAGCCGAAGGAGGCTCCGGAAGCAGGGCCCCGTCCTGAAAACGTGGCGTACCTCATCTACACGTCGGGAAGCACGGGCCGCCCGAAGGGCGTGGCGGTGACGCACCGGAACGCAGTGGCCTTCCTGTCGTGGGCAACGGGGACGTTCACGGAAGAGGAGACGAAGGCAGTGCTCGCGGCGACGAGCCTGAACTTCGACCTCTCCGTCTTCGAACTCTTCGCGCCGCTGGTGCGAGGAGGCAGCGTGGTGGTGGTGCGCAATGCCCTGCACCTGGCGGAAGAGAAGCCAGACGCGGAGGTGACGCTCATCAACACAGTGCCGTCGGCGATGGCGCAATTGGTGCGGCTGAACGCCGTGCCTCCGTCGGTGCGCGTGGTGAATCTCGCGGGCGAAGCGTTGCCAGAGACGCTGGCGAAGGCCGTGTACGCAGTGCCGACGGTGCGCAAGCTCTACAACCTGTATGGCCCGTCGGAAGACACGACGTACTCGACGTGGTCGCTGGTGGGACGCGGAGAGGTGCCGAACATCGGCCGCCCTCTCACGAACACGCGGGCCTATGTGTTGGACAAGTACCTCCAGCCGGTGCCGGTAGGCGTGGCGGGCGAGCTGTTCCTGGCGGGCGAAGGACAGGCGCGGGGCTACCTGCTGAGGCCGGAGTTGACGGCGGAGAAGTTCCTGCCGGAGGTGTACGGCCCGGAAGGCAGCCGCATGTACCGCACGGGAGACCGGGTACGGTACCGGGCGGACGGAGTGCTGGAGTACCTGGGGCGAGTGGACTTCCAGGTGAAGGTGCGAGGCTTCCGCATCGAGCTGGGCGAGGTGGAGTCCGCGCTGCGCCAGCAGGAGGCAGTGAAGGAAGCAGTGGTGGTGGCGAAGGGGGAGGGCGCGGAGAAGCGCCTCGTGGCGTACGTGGCGCCGAAAGCAGGCGCGACGCTGGAAGCGGAGGCGCTGAAGGCGAGCCTGCGCCAACGGCTACCGGAGTACATGGTGCCCGGCGCGGTGGTGGTGCTGGAGTCCCTGCCGCTCAACTCCAACGGCAAGGTGGACCGCAAGGCGCTGCCGGAGCCGGAGGCACCGGTCTCCACCCATACGTACGAAGCACCGCGCACGGAAACGGAAGCGAAGCTGGCAGCCATCTGGGCCGAAGTGCTGCGGGTGCCCCAGGTGGGCGTGAAGGACGACTTCTTCGCGCTGGGAGGCCACTCGCTGCTCGCGACGCAGGTGGTGTCGCGGGTGCGCGCGGAGACGGGCGCGGAGCTGCCGCTGCGTGCACTGTTCGAAGCGCCCACGGTGGAGGCGCTCGCCCGCCGGCTGGAGAAGGTCGGACGCGCGAAGGCACCGGCTCTCGTGCCCGTGTCGCGGGACGCACCGCTGCCGCTGTCGTTCGCGCAGCAGCGGCTGTGGTTCATCGATCAGCTGGAGCCGGGAACGGCGCTCTACAACGTGCCGGTGGCGGTGCGGCTGGAAGGCGACCTGGACGTGGGGTCCCTGGAACGGGCCCTCCGTGAAGTCGTGCGCCGTCACGAGGCCCTGCGCACGACGTTCGTCGCGGGCAACCCCGAGCCGGAGCAACGAACCACGGCCGATAGCTCCTTCACGCTGGCGGTGGATGACCTGACGGCGAACACCGCCGGCCTCCAGAAGCGCGTGGAGCAGGAGGTGCTGCGGCCCTTCGAGCTGGCTCATGGTCCGCTCCTTCGCGCGCTCCTGCTTAGGCTCGACGCACGCGAGCACGTGCTCGTCGTCACGATGCACCACATCGTGTCGGACGGATGGTCGCTCGGGGTGTTGGTCCGTGAGGTCGGCGCGCTCTACGCGGCGTTCGTGCAGGGCCAGCCCTCGCCGCTGCCGGAGTTGCCGGTGCAGTACGCGGACTACGCGGCGTGGCAGCGCGGCTGGTTGCAGGGCGCGACACTCCAGCGGGAAGTGGACTACTGGAAGCAGCAACTCGCGGGTGCGCCGCCAGTGCTGGAGCTGCCCACGGACCGCCCGCGTCCCGCGGTGCGAGGAAACGCGGGAGCGACCCAGAGCTTCCTCTGGCCGCAATCGCTGGCCCAGAGCTTGCGAGCTCTCGCGCAGCGGGAAGGCGCGTCGCTCTACATGGTGCTGCTGGCGGGCTGGCAGGTGCTGCTGTCGCGCTACAGCGGCCAGGAAGACATCAGCGTGGGTTCGCCCATCGCGGGCCGCACGCGCGCGGAGGTGGAGGGGCTCATCGGCTTCTTCGTCAACACGCTGGTGCTGCGCACGAACCTGTCCGGAGACCCCAGCTTCCGGGGCCTGCTCCAGCAGGTGCGCGAGACGGTCCTGGAGGCGCAGGAGCACCAGGAGGTGCCGTTCGAGAAGCTGGTGGAGGCGCTCCAGCCCGAGCGCAGCCGCAGCCACACGCCGCTGTTCCAGACGCTGCTGGCGCTCCAGAACATGCCCGTCGGTGAAGCCCGGCTGCCCGGCATGACGCTCAAGCCCGTGGAGATCGCGGGCGGAACGTCGAAGTTCGACCTGAGCGTCTTCTTCATGGAGACACCGCAGGGCTTGAGCGGAACGCTGGAGTACAGCACCGACCTGTTCGACGCCGCGACAATGCGCCGGATGGTGGAGCACCTGCACGTGCTGCTGGAAGGCATGGTGGCGAAGCCGGAGGAAGCGGTGGGCCGGCTGCCCATGCTGACGGAGGCAGAGCGCCAGCAGGTACTGGTGACGTGGAACCAGCAGCAGGCGGAGTACGACCGCGACGCGACGATTCCCCAGCTCTTCGAGGCGCAGGCGAAGCGCACCCCGGATGCCGTGGCGGTGGTGAGCGGCAAGCAGCGGCTGACGTACCGGGAGGTGGACGCGAAGGCGAACCAACTGGCGCACCGGCTGCGCAAGCTGGGCGTAGGCCCGGAGTCGCGAGTAGGCCTGTGCGTGGAGCGCACAGCCGACGTCGTGGTGGGAACGCTGGGCATCCTCAAGGCGGGCGGCGCGTACGTGCCGTTGGATCCGAGCTACCCGAAGGAGCGACTGGGCTGGCTGCTGGAGGACGCACAAGGGCCAGCGTTGGTGGCGCACTCGCATCTCTTGGAGTCTCTGCCCGCCTTCAGCGCGCAAGCAGTCTGCCTGGACACGGACGCAACGTTGGCCACGGAGCCGAACGAGGCACCGGAAGCAGGGCCCCGTCCTGAGAACGTGGCGTACCTCATCTACACGTCGGGAAGCACGGGCCGCCCGAAGGGCGTGGCAGTGACGCATCGGAACGCCGTGGCCTTCCTGTCGTGGGCAACGGAGACGTTCACGGAAGAGGAGACGAAGGCAGTGCTCGCGGCGACGAGCCTGAACTTCGACCTCTCCGTCTTCGAACTCTTCGCGCCGCTGGTGAGAGGCGGCAGCGTGGTGGTGGTGCGCAATGCCCTGCATCTGGCGGAGGAGAAGCCAGAGGCAGACGTCACGCTCATCAACACGGTGCCGTCGGCGATGGCGCAGTTGGTGCGTCTGAATGCGGTGCCGCCGTCGGTGCGCGTGGTGAATCTCGCGGGCGAAGCGTTGCCGGAGACGCTGGCGAAGGCTGTGTACGCGGTACCGACGGTGCAGAAGCTCTACAACCTGTACGGCCCGTCGGAGGACACGACGTACTCCACATGGTCGCTGGTGGGTCGGAATGAAGTGCCGAACATCGGCCGGCCGCTCACGAACACGCGGGCATACGTGTTGGACAAGTACCTGCAACCGGTGCCGGTAGGCGTGGCGGGCGAGCTGTTCCTGGCGGGCGAAGGTCAGGCACGGGGCTACCTGCTGAGGCCGGAGCTGACGGCGGAGAAGTTCCTGCCGGAAGTCCACGGCCCGGAAGGCAGCCGGATGTACCGCACGGGGGACCGCGTGCGGTACCGGGCGGACGGAGTGCTGGAGTACCTGGGCCGGGTGGACTTCCAGGTGAAGGTGCGAGGCTTCCGCATCGAGCTGGGCGAGGTGGAGTCCGCTCTGCGCCAGCAGGAGGCAGTGAAGGAAGCAGTGGTGGTGGCGAAGGGGGAGGGCGCGGACAAGCGCCTCGTGGCGTACGTGGCGCCGAAGGCAGGCGCGACGCTGGACGCGGAGGCACTGAAGACAAGTCTGCGTCAGCGGCTGCCGGAGTACATGGTGCCCGGAGCGGTGGTGGTGCTGGAGGCCCTGCCGCTCAACTCCAACGGCAAGGTGGACCGCAAGGCCCTGCCGGACCTGGACGTCACCACGTCCCAGGCCGGGAACTTCGTCGCACCCCGTGACGCGCTGGAGTCCCAGCTCGTGGCGGTGTGGGAAGAGGTCCTGGGCGTGAAGCCCATCGGTGTGCGCACCAGCTTCTTCGCGCTGGGAGGACACTCGCTGCTCGCGGTCCGCCTGATGGCCGCGCTGCGCGAACAGCTGGGCCGCGAAGTCCCCCTGGCCGCGCTCTTCCAGCACCCCACCGTGGAGGACCTGGCGAACCTGCTGCGCGCGGAGACGGAGACATGGTCGCCGCTCGTCCCTCTGGAGAAGGGCGACGCGGGCCGCCGGCCCCTGTTCCTCGTCCACCCGGGTGGCGGCAACGTGCTCGCCTACCCGGAGCTGGCGCGGCTCCTGGGGCCCCAGCAGCCCGTCTTCGGCCTCCAGGCGCGCGGCCTTCAAGCCGGTCATGCCGTGGTGGAGACCGTGGAGGAGATGGCCATCCTGTACGTGGCAGCCATCCGCGCGGAGCAGCCGGAAGGGCCGTACCTCCTCGCGGGCTGGTCGCTCGGCGGCGTCATCGCCTTCGAGATGGCCCGCCAGCTGCGCGCACAGGGCCATGCCGTGGGGCTGCTGGCGCTCCTGGACGCCTACGTCCCCGGCGTCGGAGCGCCTCCCGGCGATGCCCCCAAGAAGGACCCCGACGCCAGCACGCGCGTCGCCTTCGCCCAGACGGTGGCCCAGGCCTTCTCCCTGACCCTGCCCGTGTCGGACGAGGCCCTGGAGCGCATGGATGACGAAGCCATGCTGGGGACGCTCCTCGCCGTGGGCGTCCAGGCCGGCCTCCTGGCGGAAGCAACGGGCCGCGAGCAATTGCGTGCCCTGTTCCGCGTCTACCAGGCCAACCTGCGCGCCATGGACCGCTACGTCCCCAGCCCCTACGACGGACCGGCGCTGCTGCTCGCCGCCACGGAAGCGACCCCCACCTCCGAGGTGCCCCGCCACCGCGGCTGGGAGCCCTTCGTCCGGGGGGGACTGGACGTGAGGGATGTCCCTGGGGGACACCATCAACTCATGCAGGAGCCGTACGTGCGGCACGTGGCCACGCTGTTGCGCGAGGCCCTGGAGGACAAGTCATGACCGTTGAAACATCCAGCGGGGGCTCACCGTGGCCCAACCGCATCATCCTGGCCATCTGGTTCGTGTGCTTCTCCGTGGGCTCCCTGGTCCACATCCTCGTCGTGTCGAAGTACGGCCTCTTCGCGAATGATCCGGCGGACCCGCTGCCCATGCCGTTCGTCGTCGTGAACGAGCTCTTCACGGTGCTCAACCCGCTCACCATCGCGCTGCTCATCTTCAAGCGGCGGGCGGGCATCCTCTCCGCGCTGGGCGTGGTGGCGCTCGTCTACGTCCTCAACCTGGCGCTGATGGTGTGGTTCTGGACCGCGAAGCAGCACCTGCACGTCGCGTGGCTGTACCTCAACGGCACCATGGGCGTGTTCATGGCCCTGACCGCGAAGCGCCTGTGGCGGGCCGCCCCCGAGGCGAAGGCCCTCCCAC